>CAYQAQ010000047.1:0-12319 GCA_964415495.1 uncultured candidatus Brocadiaceae bacterium
TACACCATCGGCTTCATCTCGCGGAAACCGGGCAGCGGTTCGCCACGTTCGGCATCGAGCGTGATGGTGTCGCCGACCTTCACGTCAGCGAGGGCCTTGATCGCGGCCGTGATGTAACCGACTTCGCCCGCAGCCAGACCATCGTCAGCGCTTGCCATGCGCGGGCGCAGACGGCCGATGTCGCTGACGTCGTAGATCTTCTCCGACCGGATCAGGCGGATGCGATCGCCTTTGCGCAGGTGGCCGTTGACGACGCGCACGTACAGAATGATGCCGCGGTAATCGTCGTAGATGGCGTCGAAGATCAGGCCTTGCAGGCGGCTGTCGCGTGTGCCGACCGGCGCCGGCATGCGCTCGACCACGGCGGTGAGGATGTCGTCGATGCCGATACCCTGCTTGGCCGAGGCTTTGATCGACTCCAGTGCATCGAGAGCTAGCGATTCTTCGATCTCGTTTTCAACCTCGTTGACGCGCGCACCCGGCAGGTCGATCTTGTTGATCACCGGCACCACGCGCAACTTCAGGTCGAGCGCGAGCAGGTAATTGGCGACCGTCTGCGCCTGCACGCCTTGCGCCGCGTCGACGACCAGCAAGGCGCCCTCGCAGGCCTGGAGCGAGCGGGTCACTTCATACGTAAAGTCGACGTGCCCGGGCGTGTCGATGAGGTTGAGCCGATAGGTCTTGCCGTCGCTATGGAGGTAATCCAACGCCACCGCTTTGGCCTTGATGGTGATGCCGCGCTCACGCTCCAGATCCATCGAGTCGAGGACCTCCAGCTCTTTGTCCTCTTTGGCGCGCATGGCGCCGGTCTTCTGCATCAGCCGCTCAGCCAAGGTCGACTTGCCATGGTCGATGTGAGCGATGATACAAAAATTACGGATGAGTGCTTGAGGATGGGGCATGGAGTCTGAGGTGTTCCGGGCGCGAGGGGGGCAGACTAGACCCGGATCGGCTGAGGGAAGGGCCTGATCCGCGGTCGGAGTCCATCTCTGCCGGCCTGCTGATGGGGCCAGCTGCGTCCGCGGGGAGGAGGGCCTCTATTTCCCAATATAGCGATGATAGATCCCAGTGGCGACGTACCACCCGAAGTGAACTGGAATCGCTGCAACCAGAGGCAGCCACCACGACGCGCCGTCGACCATGAGCGCAAGGACGTAGACGAAGACGGCAGACCCAAGCAGGACCGCGGCGCAGGTTCGTTCGACCGTGCGATCGGAAACCGATCCGGGGAAGAGCCAGCGGCGTTCCCGGATCCACGCGATCAGGTCATCCCAGTCATAGGGGACCAGGGTCAGAGCGATGAAGATATACGCGAATGGCGCGGTGTTGCCGTAGAGCATGGCGGGCTTTCGGCTAGTTGCGGCGAAAGTGTGGGGATTCGCTTTGGTCGTGAGAGCGTAACCGCACCCTCGCACGGGGCGAGCATTCAGAGGGTGGGGCCGATCAGACTTTCGTCCAAGGTTCGGGATGCACTACGCCAGCGCCAAAGGATAAGTCGTAAGTCATTTAATAGAAAACTTTTGCAGCGCTTCTCGCGGACGGTCCCGAAGAATTCGCAAATCATTCGGATCAAAATCATTCTTGTCCCGATGATATGAGAACACATGATTCCACCCGATGAGCACTTCCACCACGCTGCCGACCGAGCCAGCCCAGGCTCGCGACACCGACTTGGCCCCCGCTCTGCGCGTGGTGCAGTTGGTGCGCAAGGTCATCCGCGCCATCGACCTCGACTCGCATCGCATCGAACATCGCCACGGCGTGACCACACCGCAATTGGTGGTGCTGGGGGCACTGCGCGGCCAGGGCAGTCCGAGTCTGGGCGAGCTGGCGCGGCAGGTGCAGCTCAGTCCCTCGACAGTGGTGGGTATCATCGATCGGCTCGAAGATCGCGCCCTGGTCCAGCGTTCGCGCGACCCGGTCGATCGCCGTCGCATCCAGCTGACGATCACGGAAGCGGGCCGGAATCTGCTCGACGCCGGACCGAGATCGCTGCAAGCGGCGCTCATCACCCGTTTCGAACGCCTCCCCGAGGCGGACCAGCAGTGCATGCTCGCCGCGCTGGGCCAATTGACCGATCTGATGCACGCCGCCGACATTGATGCGGCCCCGGTTCTGGCCGTGGGTCCGCTCGATCCATCCCCGCCGCCCGAGCGCTGATCCATGGTCCAACCCACCCCCATGACGGGGACGGCGTCAGCCGTCCAGCGCATCCTCACCCCCGGTCCCGAGCATGCCGCCGGCTTGACCGCGCTGATCCGCCGCTCGCCGCCGCTCGATGCCAACAGCGAATACTGCTACCTGCTGCTCTGCAGCCATTTCCGCGACACCTGCGCTATCGCGGTCGATGCCGAAGGCACCCTGGTCGGCGGCATCACCGCCTATCTGCCCCCTGATCGCACGGAGACCCTGTTCGTATGGCAGCTCGTGGTCGCGGAGTCGGCGCGCGGGTGCGGCCTGGCCGGTCGTCTGGTCGATGCCGTGCTGACGCGCCCCCAGACTCGCACCGTCCGATGGTTGGAAACGACCGTCAATCCCAGTAACCGGGCTTCGGCCCGGGTCTTTGAACGCCTCGCTTCCCAGTGGGGCGTTCCTGTTGAGCGCAGCACGCTGTTTGCGGCTGCCGCATTTTCCGGAGACCATGAGGAGGAAGTCCAGCTTCGCCTCGGTCCGTTCTCTCATTCGTCATTGTCGTCGTCGTTCTCACCCTCAGCCCCCACCACCGAGGAATGAATCATGTCCCCCGCCCACTCGTCTGTCTTTGTCCGTCGCGAATCCAACGTCCGCAGCTACTGCCGCAGCTTTCCTGTCGTCTTCACCCAAGCCCGCGGTGCCGTGCTCAAGGATTCCAGCGGTAAGGAATATCTCGATCTGCTGTGCGGTGCCGGGTCGGTGAACTACGGTCACAACCCGCCGGCAATCAAGAAGGCTCTGCTCGAGTACCTGGAAGAAGATGGGATTGTGCATGGCCTGGACCTGCACTCCGCGGCCAAGGCCGATTTCCTGGAGACCTTCGAGCGCCACATCCTGTCGCCGCGCGATTTGGATTATCGCGTGCAATTCACGGGCCCCACCGGCACCAATGCGGTCGAAGCCGCGTTCAAGGTCGCACGCATGGCGACTGGGCGCAAAACCATCGTGGCCTTTACGCAAGGGTATCATGGTCTGTCCCTGGGTGCTTTAAGCGCCACCGCCAACAGCTTCTTCCGCGATGCGGCGGGCGGCACCTTGACTGACACCGCATTCATGCCGTTTTGCGGCTGGCTCGGTGATGATGTCGATACGATCGAGATCTTCCGCAAGTATCTCGAAGATCCCTCCAGTGGTCTCGACAAGCCCGCCGCGGTGGTCGTCGAAACCGTACAAGGTGAAGGCGGCGTCAATATCGCCAGCGTTGGTTGGCTACAGCGCTTGTCAGCCCTGTGCAAAGAGCATGGCATCGTCTTCATCATCGACGACATCCAAGCGGGTTGCGGTCGTACTGGGACGTTCTTCAGTTTCGAACGTGCGGGCATCACGCCTGACATCGTCACGCTGTCGAAATCGATCGGCGCCTACGGCCTGCCGATGGCGTTGGTGTTGATCAAGCCGGAACTCGACGTGTGGGAGCCTGCTCAGCACACCGGGACCTTCCGCGGCCATAACTTGGCTTTCGTCGCCGCGACGGCGGCGATCCGCACGTTCTGGACCGATCGCACGCTGGAAAAGAAGGTCTGCGAACGCGCCAAGCAGGTCGTACAGAGCCTAAGCCATATCATCGCTGCGCATCCCAATGCCGATCTCAGCCGGCGCGGTATCGGCCTCATGCAAGGTCTGGTCTGCGAGGACCCGGCGCTGGCGAAGGCGATTTCGCGCGCGGCATTTGCGCGCGGCCTGATCGTCGAATGTGCCGGTGCGCGCGACGAAGTGGTCAAGCTGATGCCGCCGCTGACTATCGGCGAAGGCACCTTGGCGAAGGCACTCGATATCTTCACCACGGCCGTCAACGTGGCTATCGAAGCGCGCGATGCTGATAAGCTCGAAGAGGTGGTGGCATGATTGTCCGTCGTCTGGATGCCTGCGAGGGCAGCGCGCGCGAAGTGAGCGGACCGACCTGGACCAGTCGCCGGTTATTGCTCAAGAACGATCGCATGGGGTTTTCCTTCCACGACACGATTCTCCATGCCGGCACCGTGACCGAGATGGAATACAAACACCATCTCGAAGCGGTGTACTGCATCGCCGGCAGTGGCGAGCTGGAATCCTTGGTTACTGGTGAGCGTTGGCCCATCGCCGTGGGAACGGTCTACGCTCTGAATCAGCACGACCGTCATCGCCTGCATGCGCACACGGAATTGCGTATGGTGTGCGTGTTCAATCCACCGCTGACCGGCGCGGAAGTGCATGGTCCCGATGGTGCGTACCCGGCAGATCCTGAACTCGTGACCTCTGGGGGGCGATCGTGACGGGTGCTCAACAGTCTGCGGTGCAGCCAGTCGATCCCTATCCGTCCCGCTGCAGTGACGAGCCGGCGATTCTGCCGCGCTTGGAGCCGGTCTGCCATGGTGGGGTCGACGCGGTCGGGCCGTGTTCGCGCGCTGAGTTGGAAACCTTCGAGCGTGACGGCTGTCTGCTCGCCCGCGGACTCTTCGCACCGGACGAAATCGCGGCGCTGCTCAGCGATGAGCAACGCGCCGTGGACGAGATGTCCACTACCGATGAGCGCTTAGTGCGCGAGCCCGACAACGATCGCGTGGTGCGCTCCCTCTTCGCCTTTCATGCCTTGGGGGGAATCCTGGGCCGCTTGGCGACCGATGAGCGGCTGGTGGGCCGCGCCGAACAGATTCTCAATTCCCCGGTCGTGATGCACCAATCCCGCATCAATCGCAAGCCCGCCTTCGATGGGCGTGAGTTTTGGTGGCACAGTGATTTCGAAACCTGGCATGTGGAGGACGGCATGCCGGCGATGCGTGCGCTGTCGGCCAGCGTCTATATCACGGACAGTCTTTCATGTAATGGAGCGCTGTTGTTGTTACCGGGAAGCCATCGGCATTTTATCGCTTGTCTCGGTCGCACACCAGAAGCGCATTACCGCCACAGTCTGCGGCGACAAGAATATGGTGTTCCCGATCGGGCCAGCATCAGTCGTATCGCCGAAACCAGCGGCTATGTCGTCGCTGAAGGCCGTCCTGGCGATGTGATGTTCTTCGACCGCAATACCCTGCACGGCTCGCCCGGCAATCTCAGTCATCGCCCGCGTACGGGTGCTTTCCTTGTGTATAACAGCATTCACAACCGGTGTGGCGATCCCACCAGCGGCCAGCCGCCACGTCCGGTGCACATCTGTGCCCGCACGCAGGTGGAGCCGATCGCCGCCACCTCGGGCCTACTGACGGAGTCTTCCCAATGCGCGTAATGGTATCCCTGGTCGCAGCTGCGATCGTTGCCTTGGCTGTGTCCGGCTGTGGCTGCTCTCCGACGGCATCGACCGATGGCCTGACCCGCGTGCAAGAAGCCAAAGTCCTGCGCATCGGCTATGCCAATGAGGCACCGTTTGCCTATCTGGATCAGAGCACCGGGGAGGTGTCCGGTGAAGCACCGGCGATCGCCAAGCATGTCGCGGCACAGTTGGGTATCGAGAAGGTCGAAGGCGTGCTCACGGAATTCGGTGCCCTGATCCCCGGTTTGCAAGCGGGCCGATTCGATGTCATCGCCGCTGGCATGTACATTACGCCAGAACGCTCGCAGCAGGTCCTGTTCACCATGCCGACCTATCGTCTGGGCGAAGGCTTTCTGGTGCGCACCGGTAATCCGTTCGCATTGCACGGCTATGACGACGTAGCCAATCACGCGACGGCGCGTCTGGGCGTGGTGGCGGGTACCGTTGAACGGGGCTACGCCCGCAAGCTCGGCGTCCCTGAAGACCGCATCGTGGTTTTCCCCGATAACGGTGCTGCGGTTGCCGGTTTGGTTGCTGACCGTATTGATGCCGCGGCGTTCACTCGGCTGACCTGTAAAGACCTGCTGAGCAAGTCCGGTGATCGCCCGATTGAATTGGCGACGCCGTTCACGGATCCGGTCATCGATGGGGTGGCGGTGTTTGGTTATGGGGCCTTCGCCATGCGTATCGGCGATGAGACCTTGCGCGATGCTTTCAATCGTGAATTGACCACATTTCTGGGCAGCGACGCGCACGCCGAATTGGTCACGCCATTCGGATTCGGTGAATCCGAACGCACCGGTGGCATGACTCTGGCCGACGTCTTGGCTGAGCAGAGCGGCACCGCCGACTAACGCTGGTGGACGACACGCTGCGCTATCTTGGCCTGCTCCTGAAGGGGTTGGGCCCGACCGTTATGGTCTTTGTGGGCGCGGTGATCCTCGCTGTGTTGGTGGCCATGAGTTTGGGGGCAGCGCTGACCACGCCGTGGCGCCTGCTGCGCTGGTCGGCAGCGACCATCGTGGAAGTGGTGCGCGGAACCTCGGCTATCGTGCAGTTGTTTTGGGTCTTCTTTGCGCTGCCCTTGTTCGGGGTCTATATTCCGCCGATACTCGCGGCGATCGCCGTGTTGGGCATGAACAGCGGCGCCTATGGTGCTGAAGTCGTGCGCGGCGCTTTGCAGGCGATCGACCGCGGCCAGCGCGACGCCGCGCATGCGTTGTCCTTATCCCCACTGGCGACGTGGTGGCGCGTCATCCTGCCCCAGGCCTTCGCGCGCATGTTGCCGCCCTTCGGGAATCTGGCGGTGGAACTGTTGAAGAATACCGCCCTGGTGAGTCTGGTCGGCCTCACCGATCTGCTGTTTCAGGGCCAGGTCCTGCGTGCGGCGACGATGCATGACAGCATTTTGATTCTGGTCTTAGGTGTGTATGCCGTGCTCGCGCTTGCGGTGGTGGCTGGCATCCGACTGCTCGAGCGGCGCTGTGCCCGCTGGCGGAGCACCGCATGACGCGCTGGGATTGGGCCTATGCTTGGGATATTCTGCCTGCCCTGATCCAGGGCCTCGGTCTGACGGTGTGGGCGACGGTATGCGGTACCGCTCTCGCATTGGTCATCGGCCTCGTCTGGGCGGGTGCTTGTCGCTCGTCGTGGTGGCCCGTGGCCACTGCATCGCGCTGGTTGCTGCATCTCGTGCGCAGCACGCCGATTCTGATCCAGCTCTACATCGTCTTCTATCTGTTGCCGCATGTCGGTCTGACGTTGTCGCCGTTGATCGCCGGCATTCTGACCTTGGGCGTGCACTACGGCAGCTACGCCGCCGAAATCTATCGCGCCGGTATCGAAGGCGTTGAGCGCGGCCAAGTGGACGCGGCGCACGCCTTAGGTCTGACGACGTGGCAACGGTTTCGCTTGGTGATTCTGCCGCAGGCGCTGCCGCCCTCGATTCCTGCCTTGGGCAATCTGCTGGTCGCGATGTTCAAGGATGCGCCGTTGCTGTCGGCGATCACCGTGGTTGAGGTTCTGCAGGTCGCCAAGCTCATCGGCAGCGAAACCTTCCGCTATCTCGAACCGATGACACTGGTCGGCGTCCTGTTTCTGATTGTGAGTCTGCTCGCCGCCATTCCCATTCGTTGGCTTGAACGCCACTGCCGAGGTCCCGCATGACGACTCCCCCGTTGCTGCGCATTCGTGGATTGCACAAACGCTTTGGCGATCTGGTGGTGCTTGATGGTTTGGACCTTGATCTCGCCCCTGGCGAACGGCTCGCGATCATCGGCCCGAGCGGTTCGGGCAAGTCGACGTTGCTGCGCATTGCCATGACCCTGGAGTCCCCTGACGCCGGTTCGGTTCATATCATTGATGATGCGCTGTGGAGCAACGGCCCGACCGTGCAGGGGCGTGATCGCGCCGCGCAGCATCACGCCCGACGCCGCGTTGGCATGGTGTTCCAACACTTCAATCTCTTCCCGCACCTGACCGCCCTGGGCAATGTCGCGCTGGCGGCGCGATGTGTGCTGGGGTTAACACGCCACGCCGCCGAGACCCGCGCGCGTGCGCTGCTCGAACGCGTTGGTCTCGCGGATAAGGCCGAACATTGGCCCAAACAGTTGTCCGGTGGCCAGAAGCAGCGGGTTGCCATCGCGCGCGCTTTAGCCCTCGGTCCGGACCTCTTGCTGTTGGATGAAATCACCTCGGCCCTCGATCCTGAATTGGTCGGCGAAGTGGTCCACGTCGTTCGCGACCTGACCCGCGATACCGCTACCACCATGATTCTGGTCACCCACCAACTCGGCTTCGCCCGTGCCGTCGCCACGCGGCTGATCTTCATGGAACATGGCCGCATCGTCGAAGAGGGGGCTCCGGAAACGGTGCTGGATACCCCGCAGCAGGAGCGCACGCGGGCATTTTTGGGAGCTATGGCGGCGAACTGACCCTCAAACCCGCAGTCACAAGAGACACAGAGACGCGGAGAGGGGCAGGAGGAGAATACGGCGATCGAGGAGACCGTCGGTCACATTTTGGCTCCGCGAACCGCAGTGTCTCTGCGTCTCTGGTGAACTGCGCAGGTGCATGGTCGATCTTGTCCGTGAGTTCCGGAGGCCAGCATCGCGCCGCGCCGCCGGCCAGTACCGGATCGGCAGGAGCTGCTCTATGTTGCCCGGCCTGTGGTGTGTCCTGTCCTCGGACTCGCCCTCAGCAATGTGTTCATGACGCTGGCGTGGTATTGGCATCTCAAAGGCATGGCCGCGCATACGTGGTACGTCGCCGCGCTGGCCAGTTGGGGCATCGCCTTATTCGAATATCTGCTCCAGGTCCCCGCCAACCGTATCGGCCATCAGGTTTTCACCATCCCGCAGCTGAAGATCCTGCAGGAGGTCATCACGTTGGCGGTGTTTATTTCGATTGCGGTGTTTTTGTTTAAAGAGCGGATTACGTGGAATTACGCCGCCGCTGGCGTCTGCATGGTCGGCGCGGTGTTCTTCGTCATGCGCGACCGTCCAGGGTAAGCCCGCCCCGTACCGCCGGCTTCAGCCGGCATGTTGTGCGCAGCTCACGCAGCATTCCCGCAAGCCGGCTGAAGCCGGCGGTACAGCTATTCGTTCAACGCCCGCTTCGTCGCCGGATAGCTGCCGAGCACTTCCACCGTCGAGGTGTGCTTGCTCAATCCCGCCAGCGCCGTGCGGATCGCGGCGTCTTGGCTGTGACCGAGGACATCGATGAAGAACAGGTATTCCCACGGCCGGCGGCGGCTGGGGCGGCTTTCGATGCGGCAGAGATTGATGCCAGCTTTGTGAAAGCCGACCAGACATTCGTAGAGCGCGCCCGGGCGATCCTGCACACCGAACATGATCGAGGTCTTATCATCGCCGCTCGGCTGCGCGGCTTTATCGGGGGTGCCGATGACGACGAAGCGCGTGGTGTTGTTGGCGTTGTCCTGGATGTCGCTGGCAATGATCGGCAGGCCGAATTGCTTGGCGGCTTCGCTGTGGCCGATGGCGGCGGCGCCGGGCTCGTTGACGACGCGTTCGGCGGCTTTGGTGGTGCTGACCAGTTCGATCAGCTCGATGCCGGGCATGTTGGTGGCCAACCAGCCGCGACACTGACGGAAGACGGTGTGGCGGCTGTAGATGCGCTTGATCTGTTCGCGCGGGCACGCGGCCATCAGATGATGGCGGATGCGCAGATGCAATTCATCGATAATGCGCAGGTTGGTGGCGAGGAACTGATCGATGGTGTCGGTGATCGAGCCATCGGTGGAATTTTCGATCGGCACAATGCCATAATGGGCGTGGCCTTTTTCGACTTCCTGAAAGACGGTGGCGATGTCTTCGACTGACGTGTACTGCACGCTGTGACCAAAACGCAATTGCGCAGCAAGATGCGTGAATGCCCCAGGCTGGCCGAAGTGGCAGATGGTCAGCGGGAGTTCGAGCGCACGGGAGGCACTCATGATCTCGCGCCAGATCGCGCGCAGCGAGGTGTCGCTGAGCGGCCCCGGATTGGCGCTGGCCAGGCGCTGGAACACCTGCTCTTCGCGATGCGGTGCAAACACCGCCGCGCCGGTGGTGGCTTTGGCGTGGCCGATCGAGCGCGCCGCTTGGGCGCGCCGCGAGAGCAGTTCGACGACCTGGCGGTCGATCTGATCGATTTCCTGACGCCACCCATCGAGGTCGCCGGCCGGGGCTGAAGTGCTGTCGCTCATGGGCAGGCAGGATAAGGGTCAGGCGCGGGGAGCCAGATGGGTTTCGGGTTTCGGGTCGCGCAGCGTGGGCATGGTGCCATACGGAGCTCGTGCGACCTGGTAGGCAGAGGCAGCCGCTATTCAGGTACACGCCCACCCAACGGTATTCAGGTACACGCCCACCCAACGGCCCCCCGAAACCCGAAACCAATCAATACGTGATCGCTTTGACCTTGAACTTCAGCAACCCCACCGGGGCCTCGACCTCGACGGTGTCGCCGACCTTCTTGCCGATCATGGCCGCGCCCATCGGTGAGCTGGTCAGGATTTTATTATCGAGGGCGTCTTCTTCGCCGTCGCCGACCAGGGTCCAGTCCTCTTGCGACTTGTCCTTGAGATCGATCAAGGTCACGGTGGCACCGAAGCCCACGCGGGAATTGTCGATCATGCTTTCGTCGACGACCACGGCATAGGCGATCTTCGATTTGAGTTCGCCGATACGGGCGTTGAGCATGCCCATTTCCTCGCGCGCGGCGTGGTATTCGGCATTTTCACGGAGGTCACCCTTCTCGCGAGCCTCGGCAATGGCCTTGGCCACCGCCGGCAGCCGGTCGGTCAGCTCATCGAGTTCGCTTTGCAGCTTCTTTTTGCCTTCGATGGTCACGGGAATAGCGCTCATGAGATCCTCCAGAAACGATGAAAAACCCGCACACAGGCCGGGAATGGCCTGCGCACCGGTGGGATTTGACTGGGCAATGGGGCCTACGCCTTTTGCAGGCGACCCCGACTAACCGACTGAGCCAATGTGCCGAGCATGGCTTCCGTAGTGGTGAAGTCAACGCAAGCATCAGTGATGCTTTGACCATAGACGAGCTGTGAAAGGTCACGGGGAATGCTCTGTTTCCCCGCTGTGAGGTGGCTTTCGACCATGACTCCGAGCAGGTTGCTGGAACCGCTGGCGACCTGGGCCGCCAAGTCGTCGAGCACGACTGCTTGACGGTGGTGGTCCTTGGCCGCGTTGTCGTGCGAGCAGTCGACCAGCACTCGGCGCGGCAAGCTCGCGGCCGCGAGCTGTTCAGCCGCACGGGCGACGGCGACGCGGTCGTAGTTTGGCCCGGCGGAACCGCCGCGCAGAACGGCGTGCGCATCCGGATTGCCGGTGGTGGTGACGATGGCGACCTGCCCCTGGGTATTGATGCCCAGGAAACGGTGGCTCTGGCGCGCCGACTGCATGGCGTTGATCGCGACTTGCAGACCGCCATCGGTGCCATTCTTGAAGCCGACCGGCATGGAAAGCCCAGAGGCCATTTCCCGATGGGTCTGGCTTTCGGTGGTGCGGGCGCCGACGGCGACCCACGACATCACATCGGCGAGATACTGCGGCGACACCGGATCCAGCGCTTCGCTGGCTGCGGGCAGGCCCATCTCGGCCAAGTCGAGCAGCAGGCGACGCGCCCGGTTCATGCCGGTGACGATGTCGAAAGTACCGTCGAGGTGCGGATCGTTGATCAGCCCTTTCCAGCCCACGGTGGTGCGCGGCTTCTCGAAGTACACGCGCATGACGATTTCGAGTTCGTCGGCGTAGCGCTGACGCAGCGGTGCCAGGCGCTGGGCGTATTCACGCGCGGCGGCGACATCATGGATCGAACACGGCCCGACCACGACCAACAGGCGATGATCCTGGCCATGGACCAGGGCACGGATGCGCTCGCGGGTGCTGGCGACCAGCTCGGCGGCGGGTGCGCTCAGGGGCAACTCGGCCTTGATCTCGGCCGGACTGGGGATGGGTCTGGTATCGACCACGTGGAGGTTGTTGGTTTCGCGCATGGTGGCTTTGGGGGATGAGGCCCGGCGGAAAGGGGAGAGGCGAAACAAAAACCCCCGGTCCGCAGGACCGGGGGTTCGTACAAAGGGAAGCGTACGACGCTGGGTTAACCCGGTCCGGTCACATAAAACAGGGTATAACGCCAAAATCGGAACGAACGCATGTCGAAGAGTATGCCTATCCGGAGCCGGTCGACAAGAGGGTGGGTGGCGCTGGTTGCATCAATTTAGAGTGAAATTCTGGCCGGGGGTTCATCAGCGATGGCCTGCATCGCATATCGGTGCTCGTCGGGCGTCGATCGTCCAATGCCATTGCGCTAAGAAAGTGACGACTTCCCGCGATTCTGATCATCCCCCGATATTGCGCACGGGTGGTTAAGCGGACTTGGCCC
>CAYQAQ010000048.1:0-10986 GCA_964415495.1 uncultured candidatus Brocadiaceae bacterium
CATCCAGAAGCGCGAGAACACCCATCGCATGGCAGAAGCCAACAAGGCCTTCGCCCACTTCGCCTGATTTCGCGGTTTTTCGCTCAAAAACCCCAGTCTCTCGACTGGGGTTTTTTGTTGTCCGCCTCGCTTTACGCGTCCGCACGGTGATGCGGAGCTGTTCGCGAGCGACGCGAGACGATCGATTAGTGACGCAGGCGAGCAGGCTGACGAGCGGGGCCTATCGACGCTCGCCAGTCGTCTTTCGTCTCGCGTCCTTCGTCGCATCGCTCCGAGCCCCTTCTGAGAGTATTCTCACGCGAAATGCCACCCGTCAGGTGACCACGCGTACCTCCGCCACGAATCCCCGCATGCAACTGGCTGTCAGGGAGACGCCCTGCACACTGACGGCATGACGACCTTGATTGACGGCGTGCTGCGCCTGGTGGACCTCGATGTGCTGACCGGCGTTGGCCGGCAACTGGAGCTGGAGGCCGATCCCAGCGGCACCGGCGTGTTTCTGCGCGCTGTGCCTCCCTCGGGGCGGCAGCGGCATGAGATCACGCTGGGTGCTCCCGTCGAGTTGGAGCGCTTCCTCGCCTGCCATCGCTACGAACCGTTCTGGATGAAGCCGGCGGCGGGCACCTCGGTGGCGGCGGTGCCGGTCGAGACGCAGTCCCTGCTCATACGGCGGGCTGATCGCCGCGTCGTGGTGATCATTCCCCTGTGCGACGGCGTCTTGCGCAGCAGCGTCGAAGGCGCGGGCGAACAGCTGCGCCTGGTTGTCGAAACCGGCGACGCGCATCAGCCCGCTGCGGCGGCCTTGTCGCTGTTCATCGCGATCACCGACGATCTCTACGTCACGCTGCCCCGAGCCGCAGCGGCAGTGGCTGCGCGCTTGGGCACACGGCGGCGCATCGATAAAACTTTGCCAGCTTTCGTCGACCATTTCGGCTGGTGTACCTGGGATGCGTTTTATCAGGACGTCTCGGCCGAGAAGGTGCGCGCCGGTCTGGAATCCTTCGCCGCCATTGGCGTGCGCCCGCGCGTGCTGATTCTCGACGACGGCTGGCAATGCGAGGCGGAAGCGCCGACCGGCGAACGCCGTCTGACTGCGCTGGCCGCCAATGCGAAATTCAGCGGCAGCCTCAAGCCCTTGGTGGCCCTCGCCAAAGAACAGCACGGCATCGACACGGTCCTCGTCTGGCATGCGGTGATCGGCTATTGGGGCGGCGTCGACGGTGACGCCCTGCCAGCCTACCACGTGCGCGATGTGGCGCGACGTTCGAGCAAGGGCATTGCCCAGCACAGCCCGTGGCTGAGTGAACTCTGGGGTCATCTCGTCGGCGTTGTTCCGGGTGAATATATCGGCCAATTCTACGCCGATTATCATCACTGGCTCGCCAATGAGGGCATCGATGGGGTCAAGGTCGACAATCAGGCGGTGCTGGAAACCGTGGCCGATGGCAGTGGCGGCCGGGTGGCGTTCACCGCGGCCTATCGTCAGGGCCTCGAATCATCCGTCGGCAAGCACTTTGCGGGCCGCCTGATCAATTGCATGAGTTGCGCGACTGAGACCTGGTATCAATCGCACGATTCGAATCTGATCCGGACCTCGACCGACTTCTGGCCCAACAAACCGGAATCCCACGGTCTGCATCTGTTCACCAATGCCCAGGTCTGCGTGTGGTTCTCGGAATTCCTGCACGCCGATTGGGACATGTTCCAGTCCGGTCATGCATTGGGTGCGTATCACGCCGCCGGTCGCGCCGTTTCCGGTGCACCGGTCTACGTGAGCGACAAGCCCGGAACGCACGATGCCGAGGTCTTGCGCAAACTGGTGCTGTCCGATGGCAGCGCTTTACGGTGCGCTGATCTTGGGCGTCCGACCTTGGATTGTCTGTTCCACGATCCGACGCACGAAGCGGTCCTGCTCAAGATCTTCAACCGCACCGCGCACGGCTGGGTCGTTGGTGCCTTCAATGCGCGCTATCACGCCGACGAGCGCGCGCGTCTTGCCGTGGCCGGCAAGGTTTCCCCCGCTGATGTGCCCGGTCTGACTGGCGATGATTTCATCGGCTACGGCCATCAATCTGGCATGCTGATGCGTCTCGATCGCGAGGGCCGCGTATCGCTGACCTTGGGCGAAGGCTCCTTCGAAGTGGTCTCGATCGTGCCCGTGATCGCCGGCTGCGCCGTGGTTGGTCTGGCTGATCGCTTCGTACCGCATGCGGCACTGACCGAGGTCACCCGCAGCGCGCAAGCCGTCCACGCCACAGTGCGTGATGGCGGCCGCTTTCTGGTGTGGTGCGACCACGCCCCCGCATCCGTGCACGTCGATGGCCAGGCGGTGCCGGTCGTGTACGACGCCAGCTCGTGCGCGCTCACGGTTGGATTGGCACTCGGCGGCCCGCACGCCGTGCAGCTGCGCTGGTAAATCGGGCTTCCCGGAACGGCGTCAGCGACGCTTGGTCCCCTTGCGCGAATCCAGGCGCTCGGCCAGGGCGGAGAGATCATCGCCGCGCAAGCAGCCGTGCACCAGATCAGGTAAGACACCGGGGGTGCAGGCAAAACACGGCACGCCGACCTTGGCGAAGCGTTTGGCCATGTCGGGGTCATACGATGGCGCGCCGCTGTCATTGAGGGCCAGCAGCGTGATGGCGCGGACGCCGCTCGCCGCCAGTTCTTCCATGCGACGCACTAAAGCCGCGCCGTTGCCGCCTTCGATAAGATCCGAGATGAGGATAAAAAGCGTACGCTGCGGATCGGTGATGAACTGCTGGCAATAGGCCACGCTCTTCTCGATGTCGGTGCCACCGCCGAGTTGGACGCCGAAGAGCATGTCAACCGGATCATCGCCGCAGGCCTCAGTCAGATCGACGACGTTGGTGTCGAAGACCACCACCCGGGTGTTGAGAGCCGGCAAGGTCGCGAAAATCGCACCCGTGATGGCACCATAGACCACGGATTCGGCCATCGAGCCGGACTGATCCATGTCGACAATCACCGTCCAGGCATTGGTCTTGCGTCCGCGCGCGAAAAAGGAAATGCGTTCGGGAATAATGACCCGGCGCTCGGCGTCCCAGTTGCGGAGATTGCGCCGAATGGTGGTTTTCCAGTCGATGCTCGCGACTTGCGGAATGGGCGAATGCTCGCGCTTGTTGAGGGCGCCATGCACCGCCTGCCGCAGGCGTGGCTCAAGATCCAGGCGGATGCGTTCCACCACTTTGCGCACCACTTCACGTGCGGTTTCTTTGGTCTTCTCGGGAATCTGCCCCGAGAGCGCCATGAGTTCACCAACGAGCTGGATATCGGGCTCGACGCTGCGCAGGACTTCGGGCTCGAAGAGCAGCTGCCGCAAACCACGCCGCTCGATGGCGTCGTGCTGAATGACGCTCACCACGTCGTTGGTGAAATAGGTGCGGATGTCGCCCAGCCACTTGGCCAAATTTGGAGCCGATCCGCCGAGGCCAGCCCGCCCGCCGCCACGTCCACTGCCGCGCCCGCCCCGTCCGCCCCGTCCGCCAGCACCACCGTCCTCGGTGGTCTCATCGTAGATCGCCGCCAGAGCCGCATCCATGGCGAGCTGATCGGGATCCAGACCGCAGCCGCCACCCGCGCCTCCTCCGCCACCCGCCATCGCGCCGAGCGGTTCTTCGACATCCTTGCCCAGGACCAGGCGCCAGCGGCGCAACTTGGCAAGCACAGCCGGATCGGTCATGTCAGAGATCCTCGAAATCGAAATCATCGAGCTGGCCGAGTTGTCCGGCTTCCTGCTCGTTGAGCGGCTGATGGATGGCCTCGCTGGCCGCATCGGCGCCGACGCCCCAGATTTGCCCGAGGTTTTCGGCGATGGCTCGGCGTTCACCCGGCGCAAAACCGCCGAAAGCCCGGCGCAGGAAGACCAGCGCCCGCGGGAAGGCCTCGGCATCGAGATCGCCGAGATACGCATCCAGGCGCTCCCACAAACCCAGGCGTGAGAGCAGGGCGTAGCGATTACGCGCCGCCAAACCTTCGAACCAGCCGGCACCGATATCGGCCGGGACACCAGGCGATAGCCGGCGTGAGACCTCGATGCCGAGATCCGCGTCGTCGATGGCGCCACGTTCGCACAGCAGGGCGCAGGCGAAACCCGAGACCAAGGAGTTACGGTCATCGGCGTCCGCCAAATTCCGCAAGCTCGTCAGCCAGCGCTGCTCATCGACGAGATCGTGATGCTCCTGGGCCAGCGCTTCGAGCGTGGAAATCGCTGCGACCAAGGCGGTGGCCGTCGGATGATCGCAGACTGCGGCGTGGAACAGCTGCAGCGTCGCCTGTAGGTGCAGCTGCTGCAACAAAGGCCGCAGCGGGGCCGGATCCAGACGTCGTACGTCGCCGAAGCGGATGATGGTGCCGAGTTCAGCCGCCGCCTGGGCCATGGGTGGCACCACCGTCGCCTCGGCCGCCAAGGCTTGCACGCGGGCTCGGGCTTGCTGGATCACGCTCGGGAGATCGCATTCTCCGGCGCAACGCACCACGGCGGCTGCGGCCGCCACGTCCTGCGCTTCGCCGATGCGGCGCGTCAATGCGTAGCCAGCGGCGACATCGATGCGCTCACCGAGCAGGATCGATTCGACCAAGGCGATCTCGCATTCCGGCGTCCACTGCAGGGCCCAATTTTCGGCCCACGATGATTGCTGGCTGTCGCCGCCGCGATACTCCGCGAAAGGGATATTGAGCGCCCGCAAGCGGTGCAGAAACGCTGAGCGCCGCAGGTCGAGCCACGCGGCAGCGGCCGTCTTGGCGCGGCGATTCTCACGCAGATCCAGGCGCAGGTCCTGGCGTACGGCGGTTCGATAGACGTCGAGACGGAGTTCTTTGAGCTGGAGTTGAAAATCCTCTTGGATCGAGGTCTGCGTCGTGCCGCCAGCGAGTGTCCCGATGCGCGTGCCGACATCGACGCGGGCGATGGCTTCCGCAACCGGACCGATTTCGCCACGACCAAAGAGCGTGATCGCCGCATCGTGCAGTTCACCCAAGGTCGGTGCCGAGCCACCGCGCAGAGCGGCCAGGCCCTCGGCCAAGCGCGTACCCTCGATGACTTCCGCGGCGCTGCGATGGGTACCGGCCCGACGCATACTGCGCGCGATGTCCGCGAGATAGGTCACAGCCACCGTGTCGCGCTCGGTATTCCAGGCTTCCCAGAGCAGCTCGTGGTAGGCCGGCGCACGATTGCCCGCGCCGTAGCCCGATTGGGACGAGAGCTTGAAATAGCTATACGGCATCAGCGTCAGCAACGCAGTGACGGTGGGCGCAGCCGCTACCAGCGCGGCATCGTCACCATGCGCCCAGCCCTCTTCGAGGGCCGGGACGTGAGCGGCTCCCACCACCACGACGATCCGCGCCGGGTCGTGACCGTCGGCAATGGCGCGGGTGATCTCGCAGCGCATGTGTGCTTCGCGCAGCAGGGTCTCGGCATCATCGGTGCGCTGACGGCGCAATTCGCGCCCGAAGGTGGCCGCGGCGAGGCGATAGCTCTCGGGTTGGCTGTTGTGCTCGAAGCGCCGTTCCCACCACGTGTCGTAATCGGGTTCGCCGGCGAGGTGGGCGATGGATTCAAAGAGAGAGGGGGCTGGGCTTGCGTCCTCGCTGGCCTCTTCGGGAGTGGGCGCGTCGTCGTTTTCGGTCTTGGCAGCAACACTGCGCTCCCGCTGCAGGGCGAGAAAAATACCAGACGGCAAATCAATGAAGCGGGTTTCCACCTCATGTTTGGCTGCCCAGCGCAGCGCTTGATACTCGGGCGAATACGCCGCAAACGGCGTGATGATCGAGGCCACCGGCAAGGAGTCGGTGTACGCCAGCACCGCCAGAGGCGGTTTGGTTTTCGGGGCGACGATGTCGTGAATGAGACTGGTGGCGTCGGCAATGCCTTCGATCAGCACCGCGGTCGGCTTGACCGCATCGAGAAAAGCACGCAGGTGCCACGCGCCACCCGGTGACAGGTGACGCACGCCGAAGATATGCACGCCGGCGGTTGCGGTGGCCACGTCAGCCCTGCAGATCCCGACAGGCCTGATAGAGCGGCAGCCATGCCGCGCCGCGCTTCTTCACCACCGTTTCCAAATATTCGGTCCACACGATGCGGTCCTTCTCTTCATCCTTGATCACCGCGCCCTGCAAAGCCGAGGCCAGATCCACGTCCTGCACGCTGCCGCTGCCGAAGTGACCGGCCAACGACATGCTGTTGGTGATGGTCGAAATGGCTTCAGCGGTCGAAAGCACGCCACTGGGGGTTTTGAGTTTGGCCGATCCATCCAGCGTTTGGCCCTGACGTAATTCACGGAAAATGGTGACCACACGTTGCACGGCTTCCTCGGCTGGTTCCTCAGCGTTGAGGTCGAGGTTGCGCGCCAGACTCGCAACGCGCTGGCGCACGATGTCGACTTCGGAGGCCAGATCTTTCGGGCTGGGCAACACCACCGTGTTGAAGCGGCGCTTGAGGGCGGCAGACATGTCGTTGACGCCACGATCGCGCGTATTGGCGGTGGCGATGATCGAGAAACCCTTGGCGGCCGGGACCTCACGCTCCAACTCGGGCACGCTGATGCGCTTTTCCGAGAGCAGCGAGATCATCGCGTCTTGAACTTCGCTGGCGCAGCGGGTGATTTCTTCGAAGCGCGCAATTGCCCCGCGCTCCATGGCGCGATAAATCGGACTCTTGATCAGGGCCTTGTCGCTCGGGCCTTCGGCGATGAGCAGCGCGTAATTCCACGAGTAGCGCACGTGCTCCTCGGTGGTGCCCGCCGTCCCTTGGACCACCAACGAGGAATCGCCGCATACTGCTGCGGTCAGGTGTTCGCTCAGCCACGACTTGGCGGTGCCTGGTTCCCCGATGAGCAGCAAAGCCCGATCGGTGACCAAGGTGGCAATGGCGATTTCGACCAAGCGTTGGTGACCGATATACTTCGGCGTGATCACCTGCTTGCCGACCTTGCCGCCGGTGATGTAGGTCAGCACCGATTGCGGCGTCATCGCCCAGCCGGTGGGTTTGGTTTTCTTGGCGTCCGCGGCGATGAGGGCGGCGATCTCATCGGCGTACAGTTCTTCAGCGCTGCGGCGCAGGATGGTATCGGTCATGGGGCCTTCGGAGCAGGGGTGGTGTTTTTGGCGGCCTGAACCAGAGGCTCGATGGCCTCCAGCCAGGGCAGGGTCAGATGATCGGGCAGAGATTCCGCCAGTGCCTGGAAGCGGGGCAAGGCAGTGGGCGGGAACAGAGACGCGAGATGGAAGAGGTGCCACCAATGCCACCGCTGTTGGACCGCCGTTGCGAAGCGCTCGATGCGGGCGATGTAGCGGTCGAGGGCATCCTCAGTGCGGAATCGGATCAGCTGCTCCAAGGCCTTCACGTGCGAATCACGATCATCCTCAGCCCGGAGCCAGGCCAGACCGCGCGCATGGTCCGGGCGTAGGCAGCTATAGATGAGCTTGGCGTCCCCGAGATCGAGCGCCACATCGAGCCAGCGTAGATCCCAGGGTGCCTCGCTGGGCAGATCGGCGAGCAGGGTCTTGCCGCCCTTAACACCCTTCGCGAGTTGCGGTGCGATGCGCGCGAAGACCGCTGCCGGATCGCCACGCCGGAAGAGCAACGCCAGGGCGTGCTGGCGGGCCGCACCCAGATAGGTTTCGGCCTGGGCCATGATCACCTCGCCCAGGACCGCATTGTCGCCCTGAGCGATGGCAATGACCAGATCCTCGAAGAGCCCGGCCTTCGACAGGGCCTCGCGGCGGCTGTACAGATCGGTGAGGCACGCGTTGGCGTGCTCGTCGTGACGTCCGCTGAAGATGCTGATGACCTGGGCGAGGCGCTGGACGTCGATGGGCTTAGCCTTCTCAGCCAATGCGGCATCACGAATCCCTGGCATAACGGCGGCCAATGCTTTGCTGAGCGCCGGGTCGGGATTGCAGCGGATGGCACCGGCTGCAGAATAAAAATCCTTCCCCTGGAATGCGTCGAGGAGCAGAGCGATGACCTCGGCGCCGGAGCGATTGCCAAGGGCCGCGACGACCGCCTGCCGGACCTCCTGGTTCTTGTCCTTAGCATGCGCCAGCAGCAGCGACTGGGCCTCTGGAATGGTGGCTAGGCATTGCACTGCGGCGACGCGCAGATCGGCGGATCCTTCGGTGAGCGCCTTGGTGAGCAGTGGCAGTGCCTCGGCGCCCTCGATGGCGAAGATGGCACGCAGCGCCCGCGCGTGCCGCATGCCGCCCTTGAGATCGAGACCGGCGCGCAGCCGCGGCACGATCATCGGCCCATAGCTGGGCAGCACTTTGAGGGCAATGACATCGGCGACCGGCGGATACGGATCTTCGAGATGGTCGACGGCTAGACGCATCAAGCGGAAGTCGCGGAAAAGACCGTCTGTATGCGCACTTTCGACCGTCTCCAGGCGGCCAGAGCCGGTGGTGGTGAGCGCTTCCAAAACGGGGCGCAAACGGCGCGTCGAGCCATCGGTCACCGGCGCGAGGGCCAGCTCTTGGCCGGCGATGGGCGTGAATTCGCCGTCGACGCTGCTGCGTCCCTGGGTCGCCAGAATAGCCGTGACCAGGCCGCTGGCGCGGATCAGCGCTGCTGCAGACTGGTCTTTGGCCGCGCTGGTGAGCACCTTCAGTTGTTCCGCGACTTTGGCGAAGACGGGAACTTTGCCACCGACCTCGGCGATGGGATCGATGAGGCGCTTGAGGCGGAAATCGTCGGCGGCGAAGCGGCTGCCGGCGACGGCAAGGCGACGGAGTTCGGTCTGAGCCTGGGCGAGAAGGGCGATGCTCATGGGATTCCAGTCACAGGGTCAGGCGGACGATGGCATCCGCATGCACCAGGGTGAGGGGATGGGCGGACAGGCGCTTGGCGTCGAGATCCAAGTGGAAGCGCACCAACAGCGCCCCATCGCGCAGCAGCACTGGCGGTAAGACGTCGAAGAGTTCGCACGACGGCGTATCGTGTTCGGCACAATCGGCGAGGTGGAGGATGGCATCGTCGCCCACCTCGAGAGCATAGGCCTCTCCCGCGCGTCCGATGCGGCGGAACCGCAGCAACGCGATCGGTTCTTTTTCGGCGAGCGGTAAGCGCAACTGATCTTTGGCCGCCTTGAGCACCGCCGCGAGATCGCCGCTGGCATGCGCCAGTATTCGTGTGCGATCGGCGGTGGTCAGGTCGCGGTCGGTGGCGGCATCCCAGCGCACGCGCGGCACCGTGTCGCCGGGATAAATGCAGAGTTCGGCAACGTGGACGACCTTGGCGGTCGAATCGTCGCCGCGCAGATGCTTGGCGGCCTGATAGGGGCGATACGCCATGGTGCGGCGCAAGAATCCGGAACCGAGTTCAATCCACAGCCCTTCATCGACGAAGGCTTCGCGGGCATGGTCATCGTAGCTGGTGAAAGCGAGTTGGACCAGATCGACGTCGGCGGCGGTGCAGCCGGCGGCGCGTAATTCCGCGAGCTGCCAGGCATGACCGAGTTGCTCGGCAATCGACGTTGCCGTTTCCGGCGCGAGCTCCGCATCCTTGGCGCGGGTCTCCAGATAGGCACGGCCTTTGGTGCACAGGTGCTGCAAGCGCACGACGTGGTCGAGGGCATCGCTGTAGGCGCGGTCCTGTTCGCCGGCGCTGCGCAAACCGCGCGATTCCTCGTCGTAGAAGTAGGCACGCAGCGCGCGCAAACCCTGGCGCGCACCGGGCAGATACGCGTCGGCGAGTTGCCGCGACAGCTGGTCGATGGTGTCGAGTGCCTTGCTGCCAATGCTGCCAAAGCCGGCGCCGACCAAGTCGTGCAGCAGGCGTTCGAGCTTGTCCAAGCCCTCAGCCTGAATCGCCAGTTTCTTGGCCAGGGCCGCCTTGTTCACCGTCTTGGGCTTTGCCTCGCGCTCGACCTTGGCTTCCTTGCGCGCGGCGGCCTTGCTGCGTTTCTCCTCCAGCTCTTTGGGAATGGCGGTCACCACCGGCTTTTTGCCCGCTGCCACCGCATAGAGCACGCCGAGCACGTGTTTGCACGGGATCTGATGGCTGGGACAGCTGCAGCGGAACACCGGCTGGGACGGCAGCGCGAAATCGGCGGAGCTGTGATAGTTGTCGGCGCCGCTGCCTTTGACCTCGCCGAAAATCAGATCGCCTTCAGCGTTCTGGTTGAGGGCGACGATCTTCTTCAAGGCCGTGGCGCGGCCGTTTTTGCAGGCGGCCGCATTGGGGGCCACCGAGTCACAATAGGCGTCATCGATCTGCCGCATCGGTCCTCCAGATGAGGGGGTAAGGATGCGGCTCCCGGCCGGCGCGCGCAAATGAAAAGCGCGTGCAGACGGGGACCCGGGCGCGCCCCGCGCGGACAGGTGCCGGGATCGGGCGTGGACGCGGCAGAACCGGGTCGACAATCGCGGTCTCATGGGGCTGATCGTCCACGCTGCAAACGACCTGGAGCGCCTCGCCGATCGCCTCATCGCCGACCTTGCTCGTGATCTGTTGGTGGTGGATCCGGCTGACCTCTTTCACGACCAGATCATCCTGGTGCCCACCGCCGGACTGCGCGACTGGCTGCGTCAGCGCATCGCGGCGCGTCTCGGTATCTGTACGGCGATCCGCTTTTGTTTTCCGACCCAGCTGCTCGGTGAGCTCCGCCGCACCCTGCGCGTCGCCGCGCCGGATCCGAGTTGGGACCAGGATCGGGCGCGTTGGATGTGCCTGCGTCTGCTTAGCGAGGTCGAGGAACTGGCACCGTATCTCGCCGAGGACACCGGCCATCGCCGGTCTTTCGCTCTGGCGACGGCCCTGGTCGATACCTTTGCGCGTTACGCGCTGTACCGGCCCGAGGCGACGCTGGAACCGTGGGCGGCGGGCCGGGCCGGGCCGCACGATGCGTTCGCACCCTGGCAGCCCGCGCTGTGGCGTGCGTTGCTGACGGCTGGCGCCGGCGATCCGCTCGCTGAGCAGGCCGCGGTGGTCCGTGCGTTGCAAACCGAGGCGGGGGACTTGCCGCCCCG
>CAYQAQ010000048.1:10996-12313 GCA_964415495.1 uncultured candidatus Brocadiaceae bacterium
CGCTGCAGCCGACGTTTGGCTATTGGGGCGACGACCAGCGGCCGCGCCGGGATCTGCTGCGTCAGGACGTGCCGACCAGCGAGTGGGGGCACCGCTTGCTCGGTGATTGGGGCACGGTGGGCCGCACGTTTCTAGCGGCCTTGGATACGGTTGGCGCCGATTACCGCGCTGAGCCCGAGGATTTCCCGGAACCGGACGCGGACAGCCTGCTGCATCGCGTGCAGGCCGACCTCGTCGCCGCGCGCGATCCGCGTGACGCCGGTACCTTCGATTTGCGCGCCGACGATGCCAGCCTGCGCCTGCACGCGTGCTTCGGCCTGCGCCGTCAGCTCGAAGTGGTGAAGGCAGCTATTCACGCCGCGTGTGCGGAAGACCCCACGCTCCAGGTCCACGACATCGCCCTGATGTGCCCGGATCCGGCCCAGGTTGCGCCGCTGGCGCAGGCGGTGTTCGCCGGCAGTGGTGCGGGTCCGCCGATCGCGGTGGCGATTGCGGATCGCACGGCGCGTCTGCTCAATCCTGCGGCTGACGTGCTGTTGCGCCTGATTGATCTCGTTGCTGGGCGTTTCACCGCCGGCGAAGTCGTCGACTTCATCGGCTGCGCCGCCGTCGCCACGGCCTGGGGCCTGGGAGCGGATGAGCTCGATCGCCTCCGCGATTGGATCGATCGCGCGGATCTGCGTTGGGGCGTTGATGCGCGGCATCGCTTGGAAACCGTTGGTCACGCGTACGCCGCCGGCTCCTGGATCCGCGGCCTGCAGCGTCTGCATCTGGCGTGGTGGTTTGGCGCCGATGCCGACCAAGCCACGCCATTTGCGGAGGGGGACGATGCCGCCGAAGCGGTAGTGCCCGTCGATGGTTTCGAGCCGGAAGAGTTCGACGTGCTCAAACGGGTGAGTAATCTGCTGCATCCCATCCTGGTCACTGCCGAGCAAGCGCGCGGTGGTCATGATGCGGCGTGGTGGCAGGAGCGACTCGGCGCCCTGCTGCGTCAGGTGCTGCGCGTGGACGATGACGACGCCGATCTCGCCGAGGTCATCGCCCGCCTGGCGGCCTGGCGCGCGGTGGTCGAGGACAGCGGCTGGACTGGCGAGCTCAGTGCCGAGGTCTTGGCGGCGGATTTCGCCGAACGCTTCAGCATCGCCAGCGGCGGCGATTTCGGTCGCGGAGCGCTGACCATCTGCGGCATGCAGCCGATGCGCAGCATTCCTTTCCGCATGTTGTGTCTGGTCGGTTTGGACGATGGCGTTTTCCCGCGCGAAGCGCGGCGGCGTGATATCGACGTGCTGGCGCGCGCGCCGCGTCCGGGTGACCGCG
>CAYQAQ010000049.1:0-2048 GCA_964415495.1 uncultured candidatus Brocadiaceae bacterium
GACGCGGCGACGAGCTGACAATGCCCACCGTGTCGACCCTGTCCCGTTATCTGCTGCTGCGCACGACCAGCCGGGTGCTGATCCTGCTCGCGGTCTTTCTGATCCTGGCGGCCGGTGGGCAGCTGGCGATCGCGGTCGGACGCGGGGTGCCGATTCTCACCCTGCTGCCGACGCTGCCGACCATTGTCATGCTGGCCTTGCCGCTGGCGATTCCCTTGTCGCTGGCCTCGGGCGTGCTGATCACCGTCAGTGCCATGCACCGCGATGGCGAATTCCGGGCTTTGGCATCGAGCGGTCTGCGTACGGCGGATTGTCTCAGTCGCTTATGGCCCTTGGTCGCGGTCAGCGTCGTCGCGACCACGATTTTGACGCATTGGCTGTTGCCGCAGGCGATGCTCGGACTGCGCACCAATCAAGAGCGCTATGCGCAAGCGGCGCTGGCGCATCAGGTCAACGCCGGACGCCCGTTGTATTCCGAAGGCGGATCGCAGGCCTTCGCCCTGCATGCCGAAGGCCACACCTTGGGTCATGTCTTTCTGTCGCAGGTGACGGAAGAGGCGACCGTGGCGCTCTATGCGCGCGGTGCCAATTGGTTTTTAGCGGTCGGTGAACAGGGGGGTGGACTTGGACTTGAGCTGGAGGATGTCCGCATCCTGCGGCGCGAAAACGATGGTCGCGTCAATTTGGTGACGACGCCATCGGCGCAGTTTCCCTTGGATGAAAGCGTGGCGGCGGACATCGATGTGCGCAGCCCGGATACGTGGTCGACGGCGCGCTTGCTGTCCTTTATCACCGAGTGGGACGGCAGTGGCCGACACCGAGATTACAACAACGTCCTGCTGTCGCTGCACTACCGGCTTTTCATTCCGATATCCCTGGTCGCCTTCGTCATTTTCGCGGCTGGGTTGGGCTTGCGACGTGGCAGCAGTGAATCCTTGGTTGCGGTCATCATCGTCATTCTGGTCGTCGCACTGAGCACCACTCCGGCTTTGCTTTACGTCAAGAGTGCGGGCGATCATCCGGTGATCAGTCCGGGCTGGCTGCTGTGGCCGCAGGTGGTGGTGCTCTCTGCGCTGGATCAGCCGTCCCAATCTGATGGGCGAGCAGAGCGGCGCGCCAGGTTGGTGGACGAAGCTGCGCACCCGCGTGACCGGGCGCCTGGAGAGTCTGGTACGGCGGCGCATCGCGGGCCGCGAAGAAGGGCTCGCCTCCAGTGCCGGTGGGTCCTGGTTATCCGTGCTGACGCGATTCATGCTGCGCCAAGGCATCACGACGTGGTTTGCGGTGCTCTTCATCGGCACCTTTCTGGTAGTGCTGGGGCAGTTCCTCAATCGCCTGGGCTTGTATGTGCGCGCTGTTGCGGTGCGCCCGGCCGATCTGATCACCTTTTTTGCTGCGTCGCTGCCGGAGTTCGTCGCCTTGTGGCTGCCGCTGTCAGTTGGCACGGCCGCTTTGTTGGTGGCCGCGCCCTTATTGCGCCGTGGCAACCTCATGGCGCTGTGCGCGTCGGGCATTCCCCTGCGCCGGGTTTTTGCGCCGTTTATCCTCATCGCGCTCGTAGCCTGTGTTGCCAAATTGGCCTTGGATGACCAACTCGTCACCCGCATGTCGCCGGTGGTTGCCGAACACGAAGCGGCGATGAAGGATCGACGCAGTCCGAGCAGCGCTCAGCCTGCCGGCTGGCGCAATAATGGCAGTTTCTGGCTCAGTCATCGCGCCCATCCACCGACCGCGACCTATGCCACCGTGGCCGCATTCCGCGGCACCCCGGATAGCGGCTACGCTATTTTAGCGGACACCCTGCATTTCGACGACGAACGCCAGTGGGTGTTGACCAACGTGCTCGAGGTCGCGCCTGATGGTGAACGTCGGGCTTTTGCCGATATCCGGATCGATGACCTCGGGTGGGGACCTTTGCCGGAGCCAGGCCAGCTCGCGCTGACGCTGCTGCCCGATCGCATCAAAACCAGCGATCAGCTGCTGCGTTCGGATTCGCCGCTGGCGGATAAGGTCTTGGTCGCTCGCGTCCTCACCGGGTTGACGCCCCT
>CAYQAQ010000049.1:2058-12123 GCA_964415495.1 uncultured candidatus Brocadiaceae bacterium
TTGCTGCTCGCCCTGCCGGGTTTCGTTCGCTTCGAAAACCGCCATCGCCTCGCCACCGCGCTGGTGACCTCGGCCTTGCTGCTCGCGGTCCCGCTGGCGGTGGTGGCCATCGCCAACCGCGCCATTCTCTCGAATCAGGGCCAACCCCTGATTACCGCCGGCATCACCGCGCTCGGCCTGTTCGTCATAGGCGGCTGGCGGTGGTGGCGGATGCGTCCGTAGATCCATTGCCCCGGTCCGGAATTCCGGAAGTCTACTAGCAGGGAATCATGCGGCGCTTATGCGGATATTTATATAAATGGGTCTCTGCCGTTTTCTCACAACGCCGCACACGAGACTTCCGGACTTCTGGACTTCCGGACTCCCGGACGGTGGCAATCCTCGTGCCTGCGAGTAGGGTCTGCCATGCCGACGCGAAAGCCTAAAGACAAGATTGCTGTGTGGAAACCGGGGCCCTCGGCTCGCGTGGTCTCGCTCGAGGCGGGTAGCGATTTGGCGCACTTCATCGCCGAATCGGCCAAAGGGCAGCTATCGGTGCGCGCCGTCCGGCGGGCCTTGGATCAGGGTGCCTGCCGCGTGAACGGCCAGGTCGAAAGTTTCGGAAGCCGCAAACTCAAGCGCGGCGACGTGGTCGAGTTCTTCATTCCCGCCCAGCATCAGCGCGATCACGATTTCGAACAGAACCGCCTGCTGCACGTCGATCCGCAGGTCGTCATCTACGACAAGCCGCCCGGCCTGCCGGTGACGCCAGATGATGGCGGCAAAAAGTGGAACCTGCGTGCGCTGCTGCAGAAGCAGTTCGATGGTTTAATTATTCCGGTGCACCGCCTCGACGCGGATACCTCGGGCATCGTGGTCTTCGCCCGTACCGAAGCGGCCGCGCGCCGTCTCGAAGACGATTTCCGCGAACATAAGATTCAGAAAACGTATCTCGCGCTGGTGCGCGGCCATCCGCGCGAGAGCGGCGAATACCGCAGCTATCTGGTCAAAGTTGAGGGCATCAAAGGTCAGGAACGCTGGAAGAGCGGTCGCGGCCAAGACGCCCGCGAAGCGATCACCACTTGGTCCATCGAAGATCGCGTCAGCACCTTCGCCAGCTTAGTGAAGGTCGTGCCACGTACCGGCCGCCATCATCAGATCCGCATCCATTTCAGTGAGATGGGCCATCCGATTTACGGCGATCGCATTCACGGTGACCGCCAAGATCCGATCCACGTGACCCGCCACCTGCTGCACGCGTGGCAACTGACGTTAGCGCACCCGGATACGGGCTTGGCGCTGACCGTGCAGACAGCCTACCCGACTGATTTTTCCCTCGCCATGGCGGCGCTCAAGAAAGTCACCGCCCAGGGTCAGAACACCCGCGCCGAGCGCCCGCGGTCGCAAGCCGGCAAGCCGAGGACGCGCAAGCCGACCAGTTCCGGGAAAAAGCCGGCGCGGTCATCCGCACCAGCGCAGAAAAGGGGGCGGGGCGGAGCGAAGCGCGGATAGGTCGCCCGAGGCGATTCACCCGGGTTCGTGGAATTCCGAATCCACAATCTGCGCACGATGCGACGTCCGCTGCTCGACGAGCAACCGATGCAGTTCCTGGCTGGAGAGATCGACCACGTCGTCGCGGCGGACGACCACGCAGGCCGGGCGCTTCTGCCAATCCAGGATGCGCTCATCGCCGATCACCACGCGTTCGCATTTGCCGCCGAGCGCTTTCAGCGCCTGCACGGCGGTGATGCCTTCGATGTCGGGCATGATCACAGCATCGGCCGGCGCCGTGATCTGGGCGGTGCGCATCGGCACTTGGGCGATGTCGTTGAAGATCAGCTCCGGATGCATCGGTAGCGTTTCTTCCATGAACGCGCACTGCACGCCGGCCAATTCCTTGAGCGACTCGGCTTCGGGCAGGGTCACTCCGCGCACTTCGCGCACGCGACCGATGAAGGCAATGCGGCGGCAGCCCTTGCGGATCAGGTAACGCGCGGCGAGATAGCCGGAGCGGAAACTGTTGGGCACTACGCTGCTGGCCTCGCAGCGATTCGGCGCGGTACCGATGACCAGCATCGGACGGCGCAAATCAGCGAGGTGCTTGAGATGCGGTTCATGCGCCAGACCGATGCACAAAATCACGCGACCCGGGCGACGGATGCGATCGACATCAGGACCGTATGCCGGATCGCCGGGCGTGATGTGGTAGCGTTCGACTTCGATGCCGTCCGCGGTCAGACGATCGGTCAGGCTCTTTTCAATATGGCCATAAAAATCATCACGCGCTTCGCTGTGGGTCGAGCCGACCAACAGCGTCAGTTTGCGATTGGGCAGACTGCGCACGAACAGGCCGACACCGCGGCGGGCCGTGCACAGACCCGACTCCATTAAGCGGCTCACCACCTTGGAGATGGTGTTGGGACTGGCCTGGAAACGCTTGGCAAGCGTGCGCACCGACGGCAACCGACTCGACGCGGGATACGACCCGACCTCGATATCGGTGCGCATGACGCGGTAGATATCCTCTTGGCTCGCCTTCTCTTTGATCTGGCGTCCGGGGATGGTGGGGTCGTCTTCGTCGGCTGCTGACATGGCCCGGTATCACACGCCCCACGTCAGGTGTGTCAACGAGCCAGATGGCGAACTTGGGCCCTAGGTCCCAGCGCGACCCCACCCGTTTCGCCCGTCCGCATTCTTCAGGCGAATGGTCTGCAGGTTGGACAACTTCTTCTCTCCACTGCATAACGAACGGCAGCTGCCCGTAGACCTCTGGCGAGGGGACTACCGACAGCTGCCGGTGGTGCGGCAGGAACGATTCACGCCGCCGCGAGCGACACAAAGCTCGGGCGGTCGCCGATCGGCAAGGTCGACACCGGCGGCACCAGGGCGCCGAGCTGCGAGCAGATCGTGCAGTCGCCGTCGCCGACGACGATGACTGGGGCGTCGTCGCTGGGCAGGTCGTCGCCGTACCAATAGCGGGCCGGTTGGCCGCGCAGCGACAGCACCACGGCGGTGACGGCGGCCAGGGCGTGGCTGTCTTCGTTAGCGGGCACGACCCAGCGGGCGCCGGCGACGGCCGGTTGGCGTTTGAGCAGCTGCAAGGCGCGCTCTTTGACCAGTTCGGTCAGGGCTTCGGCGTCCTTGAGCGGGCGACCGCTGGCGCGCCATTCGGCGATGCCGACCAGCGTCGGGACCAGAATGCCCTGGACTTCGTCGCGCGGGCGCAGCGACCAGATCGAGCGCTGGATGATTTCGAGCGCGCGGTGTGGGCGGCGGGTTTCCAGGGCTTCGATCAAGTCGAGGCTTTCGCTGCGGTCATCGCCGACCAGCTTGCGCGCGGCGGTCAGGCGCACCGGCCCGGCGTGGACTTCCGGGTTGGCGGGCCAGCGCGGCAGGCCGTCGACGATGATGCTGCTGATCGGCGTGCCGGAGTGCACCAGCTCGGCCACCCGTTTAAGCTCCGAGACCTGATGCCGCGTGTACGCGCGGTAGCCGTTGGGCTGCCGTTTCGGCGTCGGCCAGGCGTAGCGGACTTCCCAGATGCGGAGCACGCTCGGGCTCAGGTCAGCCGCCTTGGCAGCTTCATTAATGGTCAGGAACGCTTTATCAGACATGGTGACCCCCGTCAGGTTGCAGTCGTCCAGTGCACAAGCAGATACGGTGCCAAACGCTGAGTGGATGACGTGCATCCCGTGATTCTGTTGGACGCTGACCGGCTGGTCAGTCGGTTCTAAATCGAGGACGTACGTGGACGAGAGACCTTTCTGACTGCGCCAGATGATGCAAACGTTACGAAAGCGTGCTCGGTTGGCAGCGCTTAGAGCAGAGTGCTGCGCCGCGCAGCCCACGTGCGCGGGCTCATTCCCGTGCAGTGCGTACAGGCGTGGTGAAATTGGCGATACCTGGCGAATCCGCACTGGGCCGCCAGGGTTTCCCACGCTATGCTGGAGGTATAACGCCCAAGAGCACGCTCAATAAGGGCTCGTTCACGATAGCCCAGATAGGGGCACCCCACGGCGGAGCGGAAGCGACGGGCGAATCGATCGGGCCTCATATCCGCCAGTCGCGCCGCTTCGCCCAAGGTGGGCGCACCGCGACTATTTCGTAAGGCAATAGTGAATCGCATCAGCGCTGCATTAAGCGGGCCTGGTTGCGGCCCAGTCCTGCGTCCTGCACGGGTGTCCTGCCAGGCGCGGTGGAGCAGGAAGGTGACCCCCGATTCCGCCAAGGGTTCGAAAATGGCGCGGGTCAAATCGGCGCACAGAGCATCAAGCTGACGAAGTTGCTCGGGGCGGACATCGCGCACGAGCGGGCCCTCAGCCGGGACGTCGCCTTGCAGAAACTGGCGCAGGACATCGTCTCCGGGGCCAACAGGCTGACCCGGGACTGGACTGGCACGCCGGCCGAAGCTGCGGCACGCGCGGTGGTGGTGGATATTGAGCAACGGATTTCGCCGAAAGAGTAATGGCGACAGCGTCGCCTGGTCAATCCTGTCGGACCCAGCGCCGCGGTGCACAGCCCATGACGGCGCGGAAGCGGCGGCCGAATTGACTGAGGTCGCGGAACCCCAGCGTCTCAGCGGCGCGGGCGGGGGTCATGGCGCCGTCGTGCAGCAGTCGTGCAGCAGTCGTGCAGCGGCGCGGATGCGCTCATCGGCGAGCCACTGGCGCGGACTGACGCCGAAGCTGGCACGGAACAGCCGGGCAAAGTAATCGCCGCTCAGACCAACGGCGCGAGCGAGGTCATCCGGTGCCAACTGGTCGGCGATGCGTTCCCGGACCAGACGACAGAGGCGATCGCGTTGGCCGGCGGGCAGCGCCCGCAGCGGTGCCGGCCGCGCCTGCAAAGCCAGGAGTTCGGCGAGGCAAGCCGAAAATCTGGACAGGTATAAATTGGTGCACGAATCGGTGAACGGTACCTCCAGAGATGCGGTCGAGCCGTGATTGGCTCTGAAATCGGTCCCGTTTGGTGCTATTGAATTGAAGTGCCCAACCGGCATCGTGGTCCATCAAAAATGGCACCGGGCCACAAGCTCCCTATCGACCGCTCATGTGAGGGTCGCGCCAGAGGCAACCGTGGCGAAGATCAGGGGGCGGGATCGGGGAACGGATCGCGATAGAGCCCGTTCATGAGCGCCAGTCCAGCTCCCAGCGGAACTGATCGATACGGTGGCTGAGTACCCGCCCTGCTTCCCGATCACTTGGCAACCGGGCACGCTGACGCTGCCGGCTGGTTCGTGGCAGAGCCCTCGGCGCAACGCTTTCCGCTGGTTGCGCCTGACGGCGGGCGATCAGCCCGTGCACCTGCGCGACGTGCATGTGATCGCCGTATCGGCGGTCGGTGCGCCGTCGTCGGTTCCTTTGCATTGCATCCACGCGCTGCCGCGATCGATGCCGCTTGCCTGCTGACGCTGCGCAATGGTCTGTATGACGTGTTCGAGGACGGCCCCGCTCTGCGACGCGGTGTGGGGCGGCATGCTCGATCGCGGTGCCGATACCTTCTGGGAAGTCTACGATCCCAGCAATCCGTGGCGCAGTCCCTACAAGAGCCATCTCTTGAACAGCGCCTGTCACACCCCGGCGTTGTTTCTGCGTTCGGGAACACTGGTGGCTCCACGCGTCGAATAAAGCATGACGCCCACCCTGCGGGTGCAGGGTGGGCGTCATGGAACCTTTGCTAGAACGGAAGAGCCGCGGTGGCGGTCTTACTTCTTGGCGGCTTCGTCGGTGACGGCGGCCAGTTCGTCGGCGGAGACGGTGCCGTCCTGGTCGGTGTCAGCAGCCTGGAACTGGGCCATCAGGTCGGTCTTGGCGGCGGGAGCCGGGTCTTCGGCCACAATGAAGCCGGCAGTGATGAGGAGGGCGATGGAGGCGAGAGCGCGCGTGAGAGTCCTTCTCGACCGCGAGAGCGGATCCGGTCGGACGAGGGAGGGCGTGGGTCCGGGCCACGATGGCGGTACGGTGGTGAGAGCAGAGGAGCTCCGCATGAGAGGTCAACTGGCACACTAGCGAAAGGACCCTGGCCAACCCGGTATTGCGCTCCTCTAGCGTGGTTTAAGGTCCGGACCATGCCTGTGCAGGCCCGAACTCGTCGCTGATCGCCTCGTCGAGCTTCCGCTCCGTCGCCTTCGACCCGTCCACCCCTGCACCGAAACCCTCCATGCCCACGTACACGCTCCCAGACGGCAAACCGCTGTCCTTCCCCGCCCCTGTCTCCGGTCGTGCGGTTGCCACCGCGATCAGTGAAGGTCTCGCTCGGCGGGCCATCGCGGTCAAGCTCGATGGCGACATCCTTGATCTCGACCGCGAACTGCCGCGTGAAGGCCAGGTCAAAGTCATCACCGCCCGCGACGAGGATCCGGATGCGCAGTGGGTGCTGCGCCATTCCTGCGCGCACGTGCTGGCCGAAGCGATCTGTGCGTTGTTCCCGCGCACGCGCCTGGCCTATGGTCCGCCGGTCGAGGACGGTTTCTTCTACGACATGGACGTGCGCGACGCCGACGATCAGCGTGTTGTCCTGCGTGAAGAAGATTTCGCGCGCATCGAGGCCGAGATGCAGCGCATCGTCAACGACGATCGCCCGTTCGTGCGCCGCGATTACAGCTGCGACGAAGGTCTCGCTCGCACCCAGGGCGACGCCTACAAGCGCGATAACGCGGAACGCGCCATCGCGAAGGGATCGACGACGATCAGCTTCTACGCTACCGGCGAACCCGGCCAGGCGTGGGAAGACCTATGCGCCGGGCCGCACGTGCCGCGCACGGGCTTGCTGCGCGCGTTCAAGGTGATGTCGGTGGCCGGTGCCTATTGGCACGGCGATCAGAACAGTGATCAGCTCACGCGGGTCTACGGCACCTGCTTCGCCGACAGCAAGGGCCTCAAGGCGCATCTGCATCGCATCGAAGAAGCCAAAAAGCGCGATCACCGCAAGCTCGGCCGCGAGATGGACCTCTTCCACGTCGATGAAGAGAATCCCGGTCAGATCTTCTGGCACCCCAAGGGTTGGTCGATCTATCGCGTGCTCGAAGAGTACATTCGTGCGCGCATCGCGGCGCACGGCTACGTCGAGGTCAAGACGCCGGCGATTATGCCGAAGTCGTTGTGGGAGCGCTCCGGCCACTGGGCCAAGTACCGCGAGAACATGTTCACCACTTCGGCCGAAGAGCGCGAGTTCGCGCTCAAGCCAATGAACTGCCCCGGCCACATCGAGATCTTCAAGCAAGGTCTCAAGAGCTATCGCGACCTGCCGCTGCGCATGGCTGAATTCGGTTCCTGCAATCGCAACGAATTGTCGGGTGCTCTGCACGGTATCATGCGCGTGCGCGGCTTCGTCCAGGACGACGCGCACATCTTCTGTACCGAAGATCAGATCGCGTCGGAAGTCACCGACTTCTGCGCCCTGCTCAAGGGCGTGTACCGCGACTTCGGTTTCGGCGACGAATCGGTGATCGTCAAATTTTCGACCCGACCGCAGGTGCGGGTCGGCGACGACGCGCAATGGGATCGCGCCGAAGCGGCCTTGGCAGCGGCCTGCGCCCAGGCCGAGCTGTCGTACACCATCGCGCCTGGCGAAGGGGCTTTTTACGGCCCCAAACTGGAATTCACCTTGGTCGATGCCCTCGGCCGTCATTGGCAATGCGGTACCATCCAGGTCGATTACCAGCTGCCGTGCGCGGAACGCCTCAATGCCACCTATATCGGCGAGGATGGCCAGAAGCATCACCCGGTGATGCTGCATCGCGCCATTCTCGGCTCGTTGGAGCGCTTCATCGGCATTCTCATCGAACACTTTGCGGGCAAGTTCCCGTTGTGGCTGGCCCCAGAGCAGATCCGGGTGCTGCCGATCACGGATGAGCATCTCGCGTATGCCGAGCGCGTCGCCGCGGAACTGACCACCGCCGGCCTGCGTGCTAGCGTCGATCGCAAGCCCGAGAAACTCGGAGCCAAGATCCGCGAAGCGCGCAACGATCGTGTGGCCTATTTCGGCGTGGTCGGTGGCCAAGAAACCGAGGCGGGGACGGTCGCCCTCCAGAACCAAGCGGGCGAAAAACTAGGCACCCTGTCGATTACCGCGTTGGCGGAACGGTTGCGCACCGAGGTCGCCGAGAAGCGTTTGCCGGCAGTCAGCGCCGCTGGCTGATCAGCGCGTCGAAGTGTCGCCGACTTTCCGATGGAGCGGCGACAACGGCGTTTGAGACTGCGCCACATGTACACACGCGTCGCCATCCTCGCCGGTGCCTTGAGTGCCCTGTGTCTGTTCACCGGTTGTGATGACACGGCCACCACGGATCCCGGCGCCGGGCCCGGCGGTCCAACCGATCCGGGCGGAAGTGGGAGCCCGGTCCCGGTCTATATCCTGGTCGGTGGTAGCTCGGTGCCAGCGGTTGCCGACGTGTATCGCGATCTCCAAGGCGTCGGTGGCGGCGAGATTTTCGTGATGTCCAAAACACCTTTGGCGATCAGTACGCCGTACGAGTTCGCGTATGCAGTGACGGCCGGCGGCACCGAATACACCGGCAGCTTTCGTTTCACCACCGGCACGACGGCTGGAATGGCCCCGCGCGCCGGGAGTGTGTTGGGCGAAATCAATCTGTATCGCAGTGATAGTGGTTACGCGAACGCGGATCTGCTGGCGTCGGGTGACGGATATACCATCGCCGCCCGACGTCATGCGGGATATCAGAAGGAGCCGGATTCGTTCATCACCCATAGTGAGCCCGACAACACGAAGGTATTCTTCATGAATAATTCGTTCTCTTCGCGCATCAGTATTGCGCACGGGGGTACGGCAGGTTCGAATAACTGGGGCGGGTCGAACACCGTGTATGAGATCATCGCCAGCAATGGCGGTATTGCGGCGATTCCGTTCTTATGGAACACCGTCTATCACCGCGTGCCGATGATGCGTCGGCACACGCGACGGGCAGGGAATGGCGACAGCGCCGACGCCGTCGTCGATACCCTGTATGTGAACGCCAACCCCAAGCCCTATGTGATCACGGATCCCGGGGCGTTTCAAACCGTGAACCTCGGCGGCACGTCATCGTTTGCGCAGACGCTCGCTACCTGGCCGGGGCCCAATCAGACCGGCATCGGCACTACCTTTAACACCAATAGCGAATTGCCGGATCCCCTGAGCCCTGCTAACGGTACGCCGAACGTGAACGCGGTGGCCATCAGGTAAGAGCTGTATTCCCACGCGACCGGAATATCGCCGGGCAAGAACGGGAACACCGTCGACAAAGTCCGCGTCGCGACATTGGCGATCATCAGCGCGGTCAGCGCGGCGAGACAGCCCCCGCCGATCCAACCGTCGAGACGGCCGAGCCGATCGATGGCGTCGAGCAGCACGCGCACGAGATGGGGTGCACCGGCATTGGGGCCCGCTGGTCGAGGGGCTTTCATCCCGTTGTATCCTCAGCGAATCGTTCCGCGCGCGTCGATGCGCGACCGACGTGTGGATGCGGGCTCCCGCCCGCTCTGTCAACGCTGCTGTGGCCGTTCGAGCGCAATCACCCGTCGCGACTGTCAGCGCTGCACGGAGACCGCGTCGTCGAGCCACTCGAAGGCGTGCCAAGTCCCGTCTTCACCGATGACCAAGCGCCAGCCGACATAACGCCCCTTTCGGCGCATCGCTGCGATCTCGTCTGCCGAGGCGATCGCAGCGAGGCTCACCTCTTCCTCGGCCGTCCAGCGCTCGGGTGGGCGCTCGGCGAAGGCGGGCCAAACGAAGCGGCGAGGCCCCCGTGCGGTGTCGACAACCACGGCCGGGTCGTGGCCCAGCAGCACCTCGAGCACCCGCAGCACGCGGCCTCCCGTGCCATCTCCCGACCGAGCCCGCCACGCCGCGATCGGATCGCGCTCGATGCTGTCACCACTGTAGGGGGGCAGTTCGTTCCATTGGACGACCTCGCGCAACGCCTCGATGTGCCCTTCGGCCACCGCCACCAGCAGCATCTCGCGCATGAGGGCGACGGGCGACGGCAGCGTGACCGCCAGGGCATCGGACGCTCGGGTGGCAGCCTTTTGCGCGAGGGCCGCAGACCCGACGGCGAACCAACCGAGGGCGAACCAATGGACAACCAGC
>CAYQAQ010000050.1:0-11916 GCA_964415495.1 uncultured candidatus Brocadiaceae bacterium
TTGCCCTGGGCTACGTTGGAGTGGGCCGTTGGCCCTTAGCGCAATGGCATTGGTCGTTCGTCCAATGCCATTGCGCTAAGAAAACTCTTATTTTGGCAGCATAGCGCGTCTTTCTCGCCGAAGTCCGTCGCTCGACGCTCGCTGGTCGTCCCGCGTCGCTCGTCGAATCGCTTCGAGATCCCGTGTTGGTGGTTTTCTCTCATGCTCGGCGGTATCCCCTTATACGGGTGAGTCACTTCTCATCACGCGTCCGCACGGTGATGCGGAGCGATAGGCGACCGACGCGGGACGATGTGCGATCGACGACCGACGATGGGGCGAAACACCCTCTGATACGTGGCCTAAATGTAAGGGTCCTTAGCGCAATGGCATTGGTCGTTCGTCGATAGTCCGCGTCTTTCGTCGAATCGCTGCGAGATCCCGTTTTGACGGTTCCCACTACGCGGGGTTTCAACCCCTTTGGGGGATGAGTCACTTCACAACACATCACCCGCACGGTGATGCGGAGCGATGCGACGACCGACGCGGGACGAATGACGAAAGACGAACGCCGATGTCAGCGAAAGCCCCCGATTCGTGGCTTAAATACCTGATTCACTAGGACCATGTGTGCTCAACGTCCGACTCACGGCCCGCCCTCGGCACCATCGCCCGTGCTTGCTGAATCGCTCAGCTATGCTAGCATTTTGCTATCAGGGGTCAATTATGGCGAATCTTACCGTCAGAGACGTGGACGACGAAGTTGTGGAATGGTTCCGCCGACAGGCCAAGGCCCACCAGCGCAGCCTAGAGGGCGAAATCCGTGCCTTGATGGAGCGAGAGGCCCGTCAACGGCGCATGTCGTCGTGGCTGAAACGAATCGACCGCCTGCGCAAACAGGTTCCCCCGTGGAAGCCAGGAATGCCGACCGCAGCGGACCTCGTTCGCGAAAGTCGCGAAGCGGATCGTCGCTGATGCCAGTGGTCGACACCAGCGTCATCGTGGCCTTGATGCTGGATGAGCCGAACGCCGACATGATCAGAGCATGGTTAGCCAGAACCACCGACCTGCACGCGCCTGACATCCTGCCCATAGAAATCGCTAACGCCTTGATCAACGCCCAGCGTCGTGGTCGGCTCGATGAGGCTGGCGTGCGGTTGGCATTCGCGGAACTGGCCGACATCCCGATCGTCCTCCATGCAGGAGAACCGTTCCTGCCGCGCGCCCTCGATCTCTGTCTGACCTACCAGCGCCGCCCCTATGACGCCTTGTTTGTTGCACTAGCAGAACACCTGGAAGACCCGCTTGTTACGGGTGACCTCACCCTGGTGCGTGGGTTAGCGGGAACTTCGGTGGAGCAGTGGGTCAGGGAGATGAAGAGCTGATGGCCGAAATGTTATCGGCAGAAATCAGGTTAAATCGATGACATCCAAGGCGTTCACTGCTCGCACCAATGGGGCCGCCGGTTTATGCCAGCGGAAATCCGTACATCATCGAGATACCCTTGCGAACGATTCAGCTTCAATAGGGCCGCCGGTTTTTACCGGCGGAAATCACGCTGGGGACGTCGTTCAGCCCGCCGGCGGTACCGGTAGCGTTCGTTGCGCCGCCGCCAACAACGCGCGGTACGGCGCGGCGGCATCGCCTTCGTCTGACAAATGCCGTTCCGCCGCGCGAATTGCGGCGGCGTAAAGCGCCAACAGGCATTCCGGGCTGTCGTCGCGATGCGGCCCCAACGTGTGCGGGGGCCAGGCGCGCCAGCGGGTGGCGAGTTGCGTGGGGTCGTCCTCGGGCAGCAACAGGGCCGCGATGGTGCGGGTCAGGCGGTCGTCGAGGTCAGCGTCGAGGCCATCGATGGGGCCGCCGAGCAGCCACGCCAGCCAGGCCTGCTTTACCAGCGGAGCTTCCGTGACGCGGTCGAGGGTATCGGTGCGGTCGATGGCGAGGCGGGCGAGGCCTTCGGCGCAGCGCAAAGCGGGGGCAGTCCAGGTGCCGTGGCGCGCGACGGCGGCGGTGGCTTCCAGGTAGATGCGGTGGGCGCGGGGAAGGTCCTGCTTGCGCTCGGCCATGACACCGAGGTTAAAGGCGGCGGCGGCACCGACCTCGGCGTCGGCGGTGGCCTGGGCGTGGGTCAGGGCGGCGTGGAAATGGCCGTACGCAGCCCGTTCGTCGTGCAGGTGCTCGGCCGCCAGCTCGCCCAGCGCAACGAGGAAGCGACCCCATAACGGCCCGGGAGGCGGGGTTTCGCGCAGGTCGCGCCAGAGCACCTCGCCCTTGCCGTAGAGCGCGGCCGGCAGGGGGGCGCCCTGGGCGTGGACGGTCAGGAAGGCCGTCAGCTGGGCGTCGGAGGTGGCGTCAGGCATGCCCAGGAGCCTGCGCGGGGCGAGTGGGCGGTCTACTGCCGAGGCCCGCGGCCGCTCTTGCGGGCAGCGTCCCAGGGGCGAGGCTGCCCGACCTTTGCGCATGGACCTTGTGCGCCTGAGCCACCGCGGAACCGATCATGAGTGACGACCAGAAGCCTCCCGTTAAAGACGCCATGCCGACTCAGCCCGGCGAAGGCGATGGCGCCAAGCTGACCTCGCGCCAACTGTCGATGGGCGACCACATCTTCATCTGGACCATGGTCATTTTGGTCGGTGTGATCTTCGGCATCGGCCCCAGCTTTGGGCTCATCTTTGCGAGCCGCGGCACGCTGTCGTCGTACAACGTCGATCCGATCCAGGTCGAGCGCCGCCAGCGCACGGCCGAAACCCTGCAGGCAGTGCTCGATCCGCAGCAGTTCACCGAGGTGTGGACGCAGCGTTCGGTCGAAGGCTATGCGCGCGAATACCGCAAAGCGCAGGTGGCCGAAGATCGCGGCTTGCTGCCCAATGCCGCGGATGCCGAGAAACTGCTCGAAGATTTCTACGTCCAGCAGACCTTCCGCGATCGCGGCTATCTGGAAACCTTGCAAGACGACCGCCGGGGCGCTGAGCTCTCGCGTGAGGCGCTGCGTACCTTCCTCGCCGAGCGCTTCGCCAATGATGCGCTCGATGCGCGCCTCGCTATCGCGCCGGTATTGCCGCGGCAGGCGGCGGCCACCACCATGACGCTGGTGCAGACCGGTGTGAATACTGAGCAGGTGACCTTGTCGGCGAAGCCCTTGCTGGAGACCGTGGCGGAGGACGATCCCGATTTGGAACGCACCTACGGCCAGATGCTGGCGCGCGACCGCTTTATCAGTCCGGCCGTGCGCTTGGTGACAGTGGCAGTGGCCGATCCAGCCACCCATCTCGAGGCTCAGCCGCAACCGGATGATGCCGCCATCGCCGCGTGGTATGACGCCAATCGCGAACGCTTTAAAGTCGTGCCGGAAGGGACCCCTGAAGTCGGCCAATCTTTGCCGACCACGTATCGTCCGCTGGCAGATGTCCGCGACGAAGTCATCGCCGCCGTGCGCGCCCAGGGCGCAGCTGAGGCGGCGGCAGCCCAAGCGGGAGCGCTGCAGGATATGATCGAAGCCAAGGCCCTGGAAGCGGCTGATGACGCGGCGTTTATCGCGGCGGCGAGCGAAGCTGGTTGCACTGTGGTCGAAGCCGTCGAATTGCCAGAAGACAATGTCGCCGACATCGATCTCGGTGCGCTTGGTGTACTGACGGGGCGTAATGCGCGCAGCATTGGTCTGGTCGCAGGCAAGCCGGGCGAATACATCAGCGATATGCAGCGCACCGACGGCGGAAAGTGGGTCGTCATCCGCTTTACGGGCCGTCGCGAAGCGCAGCAACGTCCGCTCAGCGAACCGGACGTGCGCGATGCGGTGCGCGAGTATCTGGCTGCCCGCCGTGCCTATCCGAAGTTGCTGGAAGAGGCCGAAGCGTTGCGCGCGCGCGCCGAAGCTGCCGGCCCTGGCGGTCTGCGTAAAGTCTTCGCTGAAGACGCCGAAGTCGCAGCGCGATGGAGCACGTCGGTCGAGCGCCGCTCGCTCGATGCGATGGCCTCGTTGACGCCGCCGGAACCCGCTGATGAAGGCGCGGCGCGTGGCGATGCGCGTTTGGCGGTGAGTTTGGCCGTTGCCGGCAATCCGATCATGTTGGCTGCGGAAAGATCGGATGGCGACATTCCGCGCGTGCGCTTGGTCCAGTGCGTCGGCTTGACCGAAGCGACGCCGATGCCCGAGCAGGCCCTCGCCAGCTCGCTGCAACGTGTGCGTCAGGCATTTGGCTACGGTTTGATGAATCAGGCGTATCAGGCCCTCGAACGCGATCTGGCGCGTTGATTCCCATGACTGCGCCGCTGCTGGAAAGCCGTTGCCCAGGTTTGGAGCTCGTTGCGCGCGGCAAAGTGCGCGATGTCTATCGCGTCGAAGGCGGTCTGCTCATCGTCGCCACGGATCGCATCAGCGCCTTCGACGTGGTGATGCAGTCGCCGATTCCCGACAAGGGGCGCATTCTCACCCAGCTCAGCCTGTTCTGGTTCAATCTACTCGGCGATGTCTGCCCCAATCATCTGATCACGGTGAATCTGCAGCGCATGCCCGCGGCGGTGCAGGCCTATGCTGACCAGCTCGATGGCCGCACGATGTATGTGCAGGCGCTGCGCATTCTGCCGGTCGAAGCGATCGTGCGCGGGTATCTCAGCGGCTCGGGGTGGAAAGATTATCAACGCACCGGTGCCGTGTGCGGTATCGCCTTACCGGCCGGCTTACGCGAGAGTGACCGCCTGCCTGGTAAGCCCTTGTATACGCCATCGACCAAGGCGGCGCTCGGCGCGCATGACGAGAACATCCCGCCTGCGGAAGCTGCCGCGATTATCGGCCCGCAGGCCGCGGCCGTCGCCACCACCGCCGTGGCGCTGTACACCCGCGCCCGTGATCACGCAGCCAAACGCGGCATCATCATCGCTGATACCAAGTTCGAATTCGGCGTCGACGCCGATGGCCGCTTGATCCTCGCCGATGAAGTGCTGACGCCGGACTCCAGCCGCTTTTGGCCGGCCGATCGCTACGCGCCTGGGCGTGCGCAAGACAGTTTCGACAAGCAGTATCTGCGCGATTACCTCGAGTCGATTTCGTTCGATAAAAACGGCGGCGGCATCGCACTGCCGGATGACGTCGTCGACCGCACCCGCGCCAAATATTTGGAAGCGTTCCGCATTATCACGGGGCGGCAGCCGGATCTGTGAATAGCATGGCCCCGGTCTGGAAGTCCGGGCCATGATCGAACTCGCCTGGTGGCAATGGCTGATCGCCGTCATCGGCGCCCTGTCGATCGGTATCGCCAAGACCGGAGTGCCTGGTTTTGGAATATTCGTGGTACCGGTCTTCGCCTTGCTGGTTGGCGATGCCGTAGGATCGGCGGGGTGGTTGCTGCCCTTGCTCATTGCGGCAGATATTTTCGCGGTCGCCTATCATCGTCGCCATGCGCAGATTCCACGCCTGATGGAATTGGTGCCGTGGGTGCTGATCGGCATGGCGGTGGGCGGCGTGGTGATGGCCGCCGATCGTTGGTGGCTGCGCGACACGGCGTGGAAGTCGGCAGGCAATGTTCTTATTGGCGTATTAATCCTGGCCATGGTGACCGTGCATGTCTGGCGGACGCGGCGAGCTGCAGCAGCGCCGGAAATAACCGAGGCGGCCGCTGGCGCTAGCGGCCGTGGTCAGGCGGCGTTCTTCGGCATCGCGGCTGGCTTCACGACGTTTCTTGCCAATGCCGCCGGGCCGGTGATGAATCTGTATTTTCTCGCCAAGCGCTTTCCCAAGGAACAATTGATCGGTACTGGGGCCTGGTTCTTCTTGGTGGTCAATGTCAGTAAGATCCCGATTTACGCACCCCTCGGCCAGTTCACCGCGACCTCACTGCTCTTCGATCTCATCCTGCTCCCGGCGGTGATCGTTGGTGCGGTCACCGGTAAACGCATCTTTGCGGTGCTGCCGCAACAAGTTTTCGCCACCATCGTGCTGATTCTGGCAGCAGTCGCGGCGGTGGTGCTGATGGTGCCGCGCTGACGGCATGCCACATGTGAGTCACCCACCCGAGACGGGTGCCTGGACCAGGAGTGAACCGCGCGGGGGTTTCGCGCGTTGAGCTCACTCTAGACCTTCAATCCCTTGTGGCGGCATGAGTTAGACCGCAGTCCTGGTGATACACGAAAGGCACGGCCGGGATCCAGCCGTCTTGTCGCTGCATACCAAGCACCTTTAATGCGGCCCACTCCCGCTGCACTGCGCGCCAGTGCTGAACCACTCGGGGCCCGCCCCGTTCGCCCCCTTCGAGGAACCTTCCCATGAACCACACCGTCGTTCGCCTGCTGTCGTCCGTGGCCGTTATCTGTTTCGCCGCCCTGCCCGCCATTGCCGAAGAGGCACCCGCCGTCGGCGGCGGCAAGACCGCATTCGGGCTCATCCTCGAAGCCGGCTGGCCGATGTGGGTCATCATCCTGGTGTCGGTCATCGCCTTCGCCGTCGCCATCCAAATGTTCATCACCTTGAAGCGCGACGCGATCATCCCGCTCGGCTTGGCTGATGACCTGCACAACGCCTTCGCGGAAGGCGTCACGGATGAAGCGGTCGAAAACGCCTTGGCCATGACCCAGAACGATCCGTCGATGACGGCGCAGGTCATCGCGGCCGCGCTCGACAAGAAAGACTTCGGTTACGATGCCATGGTTGCCTCGGCCGAAACCACGGCGACTGCCGAAGCGAATCGCTGGACCGGTAAGGTTGGTTGGATCACGCTGTTCGCCTCAACCGGTACCATGCTCGGTCTGTTCGGCACGGTGTACGGTATGATCGGTGCCTTTATCACCATGGCCAACAAGCCCGCTGGCGTCGATGCCGCGGATCTCGCTGGTACCATTGGTGGCGCGCTGCTGACCACCGCTGGCGGCCTGATCATCGCCATTCCGATGTTGGTCTGCGCCTTCGTCCTGCGCGGCAAGCTCAATCAGTTCATTCTCGACTCGACCGTGATCAGCAACGAGATCCTCGACTACTTCCGCAAGTAAATCGGGTCCGCTCCGCCACGCCGTACGACGAACGAGGTTACCATGGCCAAAGCGCCCGTCATGCAAAGCGATGAGGAGATCGATCTGACCGCGATGATCGATCTCGTCTTCCTGCTCATCATCTTCTTCATCCTCGCCGGTAAGATCACCAACCAGTCACGCACTGAGCAGATCACGGTGCCGCCGACGACGACGGCGACCAAACTTGAGAATCCCGAACGCATCATCATCAACGTGTTTGGCACCACCAAGTCGGGTGATCCGCCAGCGGGAACGATCATGATCGGCACCCAGCGCTTCCGCGTGAACAAGGTTGACGATTACACCCACTATCAGCAGTTGCGGACCATCCTCAACAAGCAGTACGACCTGGCGGATAAGATTCCGGATCCGAAGAATCCGGAACTGATGATCCCCAAGAGCATGGTGGTCGAGATCCGTGCCGACGGCGATACGGAGTATCGCATGGTGCAGGAAGTTCTGCAGGTTGTGACCGATTCCGTCGACCCCTTCAATAACATGACCCCGCGCAACGTGGCGCCAAAGGACATGAAGCCGTTCATCAATATCAATTACACCACCCGCATTCCGGGTGAGAAGAATTGATCGGCAACCCCGGAGCATCCCATGGCCCGTAAGCTACGCCGCAGACCTATCGATAATACGGTCCTCATCGACATGACGCCGATGATCGACATCGTCTTTCTGTTGCTGATCTTCTTCATGCTGACGACGAAGTTCACACCGGATGAAAAGGCGATCACCAGTCTGATGCCGACGGACAAGGGTCAGGCCCAGTCGACCAGCCAATCGCCGGTGCCCAAAGAGCAGATCAACATTAAGATCTATCCCCGCAGCGCCGGAACCGCCAATCAGTTCGTGCGTGGCTATCAGCCGAGCGATTACCGCAATTTCTTGACCCCGATTCTGGCCGAGCGTCAGGGTCGTGCGATTGATGATGTCATCGTTCAGGTTGGTGGCGGTCCCGCCACGCGGATCGAAGGCCAGTGGCTGAGCACGAAGGGCGGTCCGCAGCTGGACACCCAGCTCAATGCCTTCACGCAAACCATTCTGCAAGGTCTGGCTGAGCGCGACAATAATGCCACCAGCCGCAAGGATGCGCCGCCAGTCATCATCCACTGCTTCTCGCGCTTGTCGTGGAAGTACGCGCTGTTGGCCTATGACTCGGTGCGCAAATTCGAAGCTGAACAAAAGGGAGCGGGGATCATCGCTAAAAACGCCGAACTGGCCAATGCCCGTGAAGTGACCTTTGCTCCGCCGCGCATCCGCAATTACTCGGCGAACGAGGACGGCAACGAAATTTACGAGATCATCCATCTCCAGTGAGACGCTCGCGCGCGTGATAACCACACGCTGACCGCAGAAGCTCCGACGTACCCGCAGGCAACCCCTGCGGGTCCGTCGCTTGTTGGCTAGCCTGCTTGCGGCTATCGTGAACGTTCACCGCAGTCACGGCGTTCACCACCCAGGTCATCATGCTGCTACCACCTACTGGCGACAAACGCGTGCCCACCATTGGCGATTCCCAGGGGGGACGGCCTAAACCGTTGGCAACGCGCAAAGAGCTGCGCCTTCTGGTGTTCGGATTGGTGGGTCTGCTCGGTATGGTGGTGTGGTTCTTTCGCGCGCCGCCACCGCGCGAGGCCTTGATCGCGTCGCCGACTGAAACCACTGTCCAGCCGATGGCGATGCCGGACATCGACCGTCTGCCTGAGTTGCCAGACGCAGCTGCGGTCGCCAATGCCCGCACCGATATCGAGGCCATGGTACGCGCGGGCGAAGTGCCTTCGGTCAAATTCGGACTCGACGCCCCCGCCGTAGCGTGGGCCGAGCGTCTGCTCGCCGAAGACGCGCAACGGCGCCGGATTCCGCAGCGAATCACGACCGAGGAGCTCGCTACCGAGCAGATTCGTCCGGGCCAATTGGTGGTGCTCAACGCGCGCCTGCACGGCGTGCGCATGGTGTCCATGCCGGGCCGCGACGATGCGTCATATCGGTGGTTGTCATTGGCCCTCGACGATGACCAGTATGCGGTGGCCTTGCAGGTGATGACGCCGGATACGGTTGAGCTCACCGTGAACGACCGCGTCCATGTGCTGGGTCGCTATCTGGGGCAGGTGCCGACGCCGACGGACGTCGACGAAGCGATGGTGCCGACCTTGGCCACCAGCATCGTGACGCCGGTCACGGTCGAAGGAGGCGACAACGGCCGTACCGGCCTGGCGGGGTACCAAGGTGCCGTGCCACTGGTCGACGACCTCTATCGTGATGTCGATGACGAGCGTCCGCTGGTCGAAAGCCATCCGTATTATTTAACCTTAGGCCGAGTAAAATCCGAGATGGGTACGCCGGAATTGGCGGGACCCCGTCTGGACGCCAATCGCCTCGCCAATGCCATCCATCAGGATCCTGCAGCCTATCGCGGCAAGCCGGTTGTAGTTCGCGGTGCCGTCTGGCATGCGTGGGAAGATGCCATGGTCGCAACCGATCGCCCGTTTGACGTCCGTCGCGTCGTTCGCGTATTGATCTACCGGCGCGATATCGGGCCGATCACCGAAGATGGCAAGACCGTGACCAAGTCGGTTTTACGCATTTTCGAGTTGGCGGCGATCACCGATCAGCCGTTGCCGCAGCCAGGTGAGTTCATCGTCGCTAGCGGGCGATTCATGAAATGGCGGGCGATTCCGGCAGCCCGACATCCCGGTATGGAAAACCTTCTCGGCAGCATGCGCCAAAGCGGCAACGTGTACACGATGTTCATCGTTGCTGGACCCTGGCGCATTGAGGAGCCCGTAGAGATCAACTGGACGCCCTTGGTCGTCTTGTTGTCAATCGGTGGCGTCTTGTTCGCTGGCATGGTGCTGTGGTTCGTCAATCGCGATCGTGGTGCCGAGCAGCGACTCAAGGCCAGTGTTGCTACGCTTCGCCGTCGTCGCCGCGAGTTGCAATCGCGACCAGCGGTACCTGCGGACCACGTGCCCGGTGCCTCCGCACCCGAATCGCCTGACGCCTCGGACCGCTAATCCTTGTGCCCGGGCGCGGTTGGGTGTACCTTCCCGCCCGCCGCCAGTCATGCGAACCATCGTCCTTTTTTTGTCGATGCTGGGCTTCTGGGCCATGTTATCGGGCCAGCTCGACCCGCAGTATAATCGCTGGCTGATCGGGGCCGGGATCGTGGTCTGCGCAGGGACAACCTGGATTTGCCGCCGTTTGCGTATCGTCGATGAGGATATGCTGCCGCTGGGTGCTTGGATGCGGTTGCCGCTGTATGCTCCTTACCTCCTAAAAGAAGTGGTGTTAGCGAACATCGATGTGTTTAAGCGCATGATCGCCCACACCCCGGATATTTCTCCGCGGGTCTTCACGGTATCCTGCTCCCTAAAGAGTGATTTCGCCAAGACCATTTATGCCAATTCCATCACGCTAACGCCCGGCACGGTGGTGATGACTATCGGTGACGAAGGCATTGTCATTCATGCCCTGACCGCTGAGGCGGAAGCTGGCGTGCGTAGCCGTGTCATGGAACTGCAAGTGGCTCGCCTGGAGGGTGGGTCATGAACTGGGTGCTGACCGGCGTCGCGGTGGTCTTGCTCATTGCCGTGGGATTAATCTTGCTGCGGGCGATTCGTGGGCCGACAACCTTCGATCGCATTCTTGCCGTCAACACCATGGGCACGAAGGCCGTGATTTTGCTGGCAGTGATCAGCTTTGTTGATGGACGGGCGGATTTCCTCGATATCGCCTTGCTGTATGCGCTGCTCAATTTCATCGCCACCGTGGTGATCCTCAAGTACGTCGAGTACCGGAGGCTGGACTGATGGCTTGGAATGATTGGGTCACCGTCATGTGCCTCGTGCCCGGCACGATGCTTGCCCTGGTCGGCGCCATCGGCGTCCTGCGTATGCCCGATTTCTATACCCGTCTGCATCCGGCGGGAAAATCAGACACGCTGGCGCAGTTGTTGATTCTCACCGGATTGGCATTTCAAGTCTTCGATGGCAGCACCACCACGCCGGTGTTGACCTTGTGCCGTTTGATTCTTATTTCCGCCATCTTGTTCGTCACCGCCCCGACAGCGACGCATGCTATCACCAAGGCGGCCCATCTTGATGGACTCAAACCGTGGCAGCCTGGGGAGCCGGAGCCGACCGAGGCATCATCCCCTGAGCACGCTGCGCAGCCCGCCACGGCCCACGGCGTCAAACCCATCGATGCGCCAGGTCGCGATGTCTGATCAGCTACTCATCGACCTCGTCCTGCTGACCCTCATCGCCATTTTGGCGGTGGCGGCGATCGAGGTGCGCAATCTCTTCGCGGCCACCATGTTGATTGGCATCTACAGCTTGGTGATGGCGCTGGAGTGGAATCTGCTGCATGCGGGCGATGTCGCCTTTACCGAAGCTGCCGTTGGCGCCGGTATCTCCACCGTGCTGCTCATCGGTGCTCTCGTGCACGTTGGTCGTCATGAGAAGCGTCCTCGTCGGCGAATCGATGGGCGTGGTCTGTTGCTGGTGCTGGTCACCGGTGGCTTCCTGGTCTACGGCACCCTCGACATGCCCGCCTTCGGCGATCCGAAAGCGCCGGTGCACACCTATCGCGTGGTCGAGATGCGCCAGCAGCAGGTTGGCAAAATCGGCGAAGACCCAGCGGTGCTGGCAGGCAAGCGTGCCGATCCCACCGACCTCAAAGACGATTTCGATGGCCATGTGCCGAACCAGGTAACGGCCGTGCTCGCCACGTATCGTGGTTTTGATACCATGATCGAAGTGACGGTGATCCTGATCGCCGGCATCAGCGTCACCCTGTTGCTGCGTAAGCAGCGGCGGCCTGAGGTGGGGCGATGAAGGATCAACTCGTGTTGCGCGTGGTCGCCAAATGCGTGATCCCGCCCATCCTCGTCTTCGGCGGCTACATCATCACGCATGGTGAATTGGG
>CAYQAQ010000051.1:0-11760 GCA_964415495.1 uncultured candidatus Brocadiaceae bacterium
GACGGGCGATACCACAGCCCGGCCTCGATCATCGGCGCCCCCATCGCGACGCTTTGCGCATGCGAGGTGGTCAGGCGCCGCGGCGCAAACCCCATGCCCTGCGCGCCCGCGCCCAAGGCGGCGATCGACACGGGCACATCATTGATCCATGCCTGGCTGCGCCCATTACTGGCTAAACGGCGACGGAGGATGACATGATCGCCCTCACTACTGACACCAACGGCAGTCTCGATCGCTTCCCGTTGAACCTCATCGACGGCGAACACTGCACCGACGGTGGCGGCATCGCCATGTGGTCCGACCAAATCGCGATCAGCGCGACCGCCCAACAAGAGATCGAGGGCATCCAGCAGCAGACTCTTGCCCGCGCCGGTCTCACCTGAAATCACGGTGAGTCCTTGCCCCGGCTGCAAGCGAGCGGCCGCGACGATGACGAGATTCTGAACCGTCAGCTCAATCAGCACGCGTCGGACAGGGTACGAGCAGCACCGAGCCAGCAAGAGGGGGGCGGCCACTGATGCAGTCTGCATCATCGAGCGGTGGGTGCGTTTCCGGAGTCAGAGATGGGAGACGGTCGCGAAGAGGGGAGACGGGGAGACGCGCCAGCGTGTGCGCCGCCTGATTTCGCAAAACCGGCACACCTGCGCATGGCCTCTCTTTCGTCCGTCAGGTCTCCCGCCTCCCGTCCTCGCGGCCGTCTCCCGTCTTCATAAAACAACGAGCCCCTACCAGCTGGGCTGGTAGGGGCTCGCCTCGGCCATCATCCGACAAACGTCCGCGTCAACGGGCGTTGGCGGCCGCTTCGGCACGCGCCAAGACATCGGCAGCCTTGGCCGTGGTTTCGCCTTCCGCATAGCGCACCGCCAAACGTGCTGTGCGGACCGCTTCGCGCGCATTGCCGCTGGCCAAGTGGCATTCGGCGAGGTCGGCCCACGCCGAGCCGTTGCGGGGTTCTGCTTTGGTCAATGCATCCAAGGCATTCAGTCCGGCTTCCGGCTTACCAGCCGCCAAAGCTACGCTGCCAATTTTGGTCAGAATAACGGTATTCTGCGGGTTCGCCGCGCGGAAAGCTTCCAGGGTCGCCAGGGCTTGGTCGTGAGCACCCTTGCCAACGTGCAAGTTGGCCAGCTGAGTCGCCGCTTCGATACGAGTCGGCTCCGCCGCCGTCAAATCAGTGAGAATACGGATGGCATCGTCGACCTTCCCCGTCTTCTGGTACACATCAGCCAGCGCGAGCAGGCTGGGGATGTGTTTGGTGTCCAGGGCCAACGCCGCTTGAAAGCGGGCGATCGCGTGATCGGTGGTGGCAACGACCTGCTCGTCGCCCAGTTGCACCTGCGTTTTCGCGGCCGCTGCGGACTGCAGGACGACGCCGCTTTCGTAGGCGGAGTCGGCATCATCGGGACGCAAGCGCAGAGCGATGTCATACTCGCGCACGGCGGTGCTGTAATCCTCCGGCGCGCTGGCTGCACCCGTAAGGGCGCGGTGATAATACGCCGCCGCGATCGCCTTGTGGATGCGGTGATCTTTCGGGGTCAGGTCGATGGCCTTTTTGAGGGCTTCGATCGCGGCATCGTGATCACCCTGGCTGTCCAGGATGCGCCCCAAGTACCAACGCACTTCGGCGTTGTTGGGCTGCAAGCGAATAGCCTGGGCGCATTCGCGGCGCGCTTCGTCGAAACGTCCGAGACCGGCGAGGCTAATGCCGAGCACCGCGTAGGCGTCGCCATTGGTGGGATCGATCTGCAGGCCCGCGCGGGCATGGGCGACGGCATCTTCGAAAGCCTTGGCACGCGCCTCGCCCTCCGATTCATGCGCGACCTCGCCGACGGCCTTGGCGAGCAGATAGTGCAGATCCGCACGCTCTTGGTCGCTGGCGATGGTCGGGTCGCTGGCCAGGGCCAGTGCGGTGCGCAGGCTCGCGGCGGCATCGCCGTGTTTGCCGGCCGTCATGGCATTGCGGGCGCGCAACTCATGGATCGCCATCTGGGCATGCGGCGGCAGCGGTTCGCGCAGGGCGTCGCCGAAACGGGCGTCCGCCAATTCATACGCACCATCCGTGGCAAGCACCGTGGCTTGTTCGACATGATAAATGGCGCGGTCGTTGTAGGCGCTGGCGCCTTCGACCGGGGTCATGCTGTGGATGCTGACCCACGGCAGACCACGAGCCATCGATGCGACTTCGCCAACAATGTCGACGACCTGATAGCGCGTGATGTTGGAGAAGTCGCTGTGTGCCGCGAAGCGCTTATCGAAGTACAACGTGACCAGCGGACGCGCGCGCACCTGCGGATCGTAGAGCCGATCTTCATCGTCCCACACCGCGACGTTGAGATACCGCTCGGCGCTGTAGGGCGTGTGGATCGGATCATAAATACCGGGCGTATCGACGAAGACGGCGCGGAAGCGCACGCGCGTATTGAGATAGGCGCTGGGTGCCGCGCGCAGGTCGGACAACTGCACATCCTTGATGGGCAGACGCTCGACGAAGGAGGCGGCGTGCAGTCCGGAAAGGCCTACAGCGGTGGCGAGGGTCGCAGAAAGCAGCAGCGAGCGCACGGACATTGTCATCTTCCTTAGCGTGACGTGAGTCGGTCGGGGCCGAGTCTAGGCGACCATTGGAGGCTCGCCACTGGGACTTTCCGGTTCGCGGCTCCGGCAGGTGCTCCGGTAGGTTCGCGCTCGCTGGACCCGGGCTCTATGTGTATCACACGGACGGTGCCGCGGTCACGTGCGGTGATCACGCCTGCAGCGGCACGTGCAGTTCTGAAGCCTACGAAGCACAGATAGCGCGGGCGACAGCGGTTAAGCGCGCTTGAGCCGGCTGACCAAATCCACGATGAAGCGATCCAGGCCGGCCTCGCGGGTGCGGCTTTGCGCGACCTGCTCGCAGGCATAGGCCACGCTGGAGTGGCTCTTCACGGCGAAGGCGTGAGCGATGGCGCTGTAGGTGTCCGAGCCGGTGAGCTTGAGCACATACATGGCGACATGTCGGGCCTGGGCGCGCCGCCCCGAGCGGCTCTTGCCGAGCAGATCATCGACGGTGATTTCGTAGAAATCAGCGACCGCGCGACAGATCTGCTTGAGGCGCGGTTCAGCACCGCCGCGATCGATGAGATCGGCCAACGCTTGCCGCGCGAGCGCGATGTCGATGCGGCGCTGGAAGCTGGTCGCGAAGGCACCGAGCTTATTCACGGCGCCTTCGAGTTCGCGGATGTTGTCGATGATGTGCGTGCACACGTAATCGACCACTTCATCACCGATGGTCAGGCCGAGGCTGCGTGCTTTGGCGGCGACGACATCACGGCGCACCTGCGGATCTGGCTTTTCCAACGCGACCACCAAACCGCCGGCGAAACGCTGCACGAAGCGATCTTCGAGGTAGCGAATGTCGCTGGGGTGCGCGTCCGACGTGATGACCACGCGCTTGCCCTGTTCGGTCAATTCATTGAAGGTCGCGAACAACTCTTCCTTGGTCTTGACCATCTGCCCGCGCGACAAAAAGTGGATGTCGTCGATCAGCAACAAGTCGGGATGGCGCATGCGGATGCGGAAGGCTTTCAGGCCTTCCGGACCGGCATCACAAGCGGCGATGTAGTCGTTGGTGAACTGTTCGCAGCGAATGTACTGCACTTTGGCTTTGGGATGGCGCTCTTTGAAGGCCAGCGCCAAGCCTTGTTCCAAGTGCGTTTTGCCCAGGCCCGAAGCACCATGGATGAACAGCGGATTGGCGGCGTAGGTCGAATCCTCGACGATGCGCTTGACCGCATCAAAGGCGAGGCGGTTGCTGGTGCCGACGACGAAATCCTCGAGCACCTTGAAGCCGTGACCGAAGCGTTGGCCACGAACGACGCTGGGCGCAGACGTGGCGCTGCCATGGCCATTGGCCGCACGGTCGCCGCTTCCTGTACCGTTGGTGCCCAGCACCGCCACGCGGGTCTCATGTTCGCGCAAGGCAACGCCAGAGACGCGACACGTCACTTCGTTGACCACTTGGCCGAGCACGTCGCTGGCGATGGCGGCAAGGGCCTTGGCGTAGCGGTCGCGAATGGTGTATTGGAACAGCGGTGTCGGGCACTCAATGGTCAACACGCCATCGACCAGCCCAGCTGGCCGCACCTTCGGCGACGCCAACCAGGTGCGGACCCCCTGCTCGTTATCCGGACTGCGCAGGCGCTCAAGAAGCGCCGGCCAAGCCTGGGCAAGATCAAGACTGCGCGTGCTGGTCACAGGCGGGGTTCTCCTTTTTTCTCGAGCACATCCTCGAGCACATCAAGGCATCGCAGGCTGCGATCCAGGGTTGCGGCGCCGGTCGGTGGGCTCCGGAGCGGACCGGATGGTGTATGGGCCGGGACGGCCGACTCAAGGATGTGGAAAACCGGCGCGAAAACCTGGGGTTGACGGCGCTGATCGGTGAGAGTGCTCGCAAAAAGGCCGCATGCGCTCCCCGCCAACACCGAGCGGTGGTCGGGCGCCGAGCGGGAATTGTGGAAAACCGGCCAACTGCACACCCCGGCAACAGAGCGTGCCCGAAGTCCGCAGCAGGGGGAGTCCGTCCTCACGCCCGCTCCCGCAAAAACGCCACGACATCGGCGCGGCTGGGTGAGCTAGCGGTGCGCACGTAGACGCCGGAGGTCGCGCCGCCGACCTGGATCGCCTGCTGCGGATGCAGGCCGGCCAGCAGAGCCCCGACAAAGCCGGCATTGAAATGATCGCCGGCTCCGGTGGTGATCTTCGGCTTGGGATCGAAGAAGCCGTCGGCGCACGCGGAACCCGCGGCGGCATCGCCATGGCGGCCTGCGCCCGCGCTCCAGGCGCACGCAGCGGATTTGACCAGATGGCACATGGCAAACGCCAAACCCAAGGTATCGCGCACCAGCTCACAGCCGCGGCGAGCTTGGTCGTATTCGCTGTCGCCCGTCGGCCAGGTCAGATCGAGCGCCGTCAGCACTTGGCGCAGTTCGGCTTCGTTCATGCCGAGCACCACATCGACCTTGCCTTGCAAGGTGCGCAGGGCGGCGAAGGCGGCGCGTTGATCGGCCAACGTGCGCTTGGCGGGATCGGCGAGATCGACGAACAGCAAGGGGCGGCGAGACAAGCCATCGAGGTGCTCGGCCGCCAAGCGATTCCACATCTCGGTCAGCCCGAGCGACATGGTCCAATTGACGGTGGCGATGGCGTCGCTGCTGCGCAGCAGGCGCTGCAGGTGCTCGACCCCGAGGCGCGCAACGAGATTGTCGTAGTTCACCTGCGCCAACGGCGTCAGCTTGCCGAGCATCAGTTTGCCGTCGCTGAACTCGAGGGCGTCGGTGACCCCGGGACCGCCGAGGCTGATCACGGTGGCGCGATCAGCCAAGGGTTGGAACACCGGATCGATGCCGCCATCGCCGAGCAGACCGATGCAGGTCACATCATGCGCACTGGCCGCCAAGGCGTTGGCCATGATCGGACCATTGCCGCCGATCTTGCTGGTGGTGACGACGAGTTCGAAGTTGGCGCTCTTGCCGGCTGCCGCGGAGACTTTGGCACCGAGGTGCGCGATCGTAGGCATCGCGGTATAGTCGTTCGGTCCCGCGCGCTGATCGACGACCTTGATGATGTGATCGACGAAGCCGTCGAAGCCGACCAGAATATTCGGGCGATGGGTATCGGGAACCTGCGCCAACGCGGCGGCGGTAGCGGCATTCAGGGCGGCATTCAAGGCAGCGTTCGAAGCGGACATGCTGGTGTTCTCTCCCGGGCCGGCCCAGGGTAGGGCGCGCCCGGCCTTGGCAAGACGGTGCCTGGATGTCTGGTGCGTGCGTACCGTTCCGGGCGTCCTCGCGCTTGCATCGGCGCGCCCCCCGCTAGCGCTGGGGCATGCGCATCGAACGTCGAGTCCAGTTCCAAGAAGTCGACGCCGCCGGCGTGGTCTTTTTCGGCGCTTTCTTCACCATCGTCCATCAAGTCTATGAGCAGGTGCTGCTCGAGGTCGGCTTTGACCTCGCCACCGTACTCCATGCCGGCAGCCATGGTTTTCCGCTTGTCCATGCAGAAGCCGACTACCGTCATTTTCTGCGCTTCGGTGATCAGGTGGCCATCGATGCCACCTGTGCGCGCATCGGTGATCGTAGCTTCACCATGCGCTACGATCTCTCGCTCGCGGCCACCGCCACCGACGTCGCCACCATCACGCTCATCCACGCCTGCGTCGATCTACAGTCCCGCACCAGCACCGCGCTGCCCTGCACGCTGATCGCGGCGCTCGAGCGTTTGCGGTAACGGATCGTTGTTCAGGATCGACGCCACGTGCCGGGCGGGCTGCCCATGATGGCGCGGAACTGACGGCAGAACTGGGCTACGTTGCCGTAGCCGAGCGCATCGGCGATGACATGGACCGGTGCCGGATCGTCGCGCAGGCGACGAGCGGCGAGGTGGATGCGCTCCCGCACCAGCCACGTACGCGGCGTGCAGCCATAGGTGGCGTGGAAGATGCGGGAGAAATAGTCCGGCGAGAGGTCGGCGATGCGCGCCAAATCACCGAGCGTGAGCCGCCGTTCCGGTTGCGCGCGCACCTGCGCGCTGAGCGCTTGCCGCTGGCGCAACGACAGCTGGCGGCTGCGTGGCCGCTCGCGGGTGAACTCGAGCACCAACAGCGCGGCGAGATGACGCAGTCGGGTGTCGTGATGATGTGCCGGACGATTGATGGCATCCGCACTGGGGCATGGGTGCGGTGTGGACCACCGCTGCCTTCGCGGCGACCCATCCGCAGTTGTCGACCTTCCGCGTCTTGCGTGACGGCATCCCGGTGAGCGAATTTCCGCCGGTCGCCGTCTGACGTCAGACGCCCCAGGCGCGGCACCTGCTGCTGACGACCTCAGAGCCACTTGCCACCATCGCAGCCCGTCTGGGCTGGTGCGACGTTTTCTTTTTCGCGCATCAATTCAAGCAGGCCGCGGGCCAAGCATCGGGAGCTTTTCGCGCGGTGTTTCGGGGAAGTCCGGAAGTCGACCAGACGTCGATAAAAAGTGAAAGCGAAAAGAACCGCATGCGTGGACATTCGCCTGCGAAGCGCCGCTAAGCCTCAGCATGGTCGACTTCCGGACTTCCGGACTTCCGGACCGTCAAGACGGCAAATACACACTTAAAAACGACTGTAATTCCAGCAATTGCGCGTGGCTGAGGTCGCTGGATTCCTCGGCGATGGCGCTCGATTCGGCCCAAGCGCAGATGGTGCCAGGCGTTTGAATGACCGCGTGCCACGCGCCGGGTTCGATCACGTACCACGTCTGCGGCAGCATGGGCAGCGCGTTGATGTGGTGCAGGCGATCGTCGCGACCAGCCAAGCACAGCACAGCGCGGCCTTGGCAGACGACACCAGCCTGCCGACCGCCCTGATTGCGCGTGAAGGCGCGGATGGTGCCGGGAAGGCGATCCGGAGTGGGATTGGTTAAGCCCAGTTTCCAGCCCGCGCCATCGCCCTCGGCGACGCTGACGTAGCCGGGCGCACGCGACCGGCCAACCACGAGTTGATCGCGCACCACTTGTTCGAGCAGAAAGGGATTGCGCTGCACGGCATGGGCCATGAGACGGGCAATGACCTCGTTCAGCGACAAGCCGTCGGTGACCAGATGCAGCGCATCGTCGGCCACCTTGAGGGCACCTACGGTGCGTTGCATGTCGCGTTCGTCACGGCGGCGGATATCAGCGGCGAGTTGGGCGAACTCCGGCAGATCGGGACGGTCGCGCCATTCGTCGAGGCGTCGCCGAGCGCGTTCTTCCGGACTGGCGTCGAGGTAGAGCTTCAGCTGCGCGTCGGGGCAGATGACGGTGGTCGCATCGCGTCCTTCGACCACGGCGTCGCGGCCAGTGACGATGGCCTGCTGCTGCGCCACCAGATGGGCGCGGCAGCGCGGATTGTCGGCGACGCGGAAAATGAGCTCGGTGACCTGGGGCGAACGGATGCGCTCTTTGGCCATGGTGACGCCGTCGAGGCGGACTTCGCCGTGCGCATCGAAATCGAAGGTGCGCTCCAGGAGCCACGCCGCGCAGGCGTCGGCGTCTTCGATGCGCACGCCGGCGTCGAGCAAGCCAACCGTGGCCGCGCGGTACATCGCGCCGGTATCCAGATGCAGCATGCCCAAGCGGTGCGCGAGGGTGCGCGTCACTGAGCTCTTCCCCGCGCCAGCCGGACCATCGATGGCGATGATCATGGGCTTGGCCAAGGCATGACCGCCGGGGCGCTCGGTCATGCGCGCGGCATTCCGAACGATGCTGGTCGCCGAGGACCACTCAGGAAACACGAAACGAGCATATGGGGAAGCCTCGGGCGCTGCTCAGGGCCGTCCAGCGTCGGCCTGGGCCACGGCGGCGAGGAAGGCGGCGATGAGCGTGGGATCTTTGTGGCCCGGGGCGTCCTCGATGCCGCTGGCAGTGTCGACGGCGTAGGGCCGCACAGCGGCGATGGCGGTGGCGACATTGGCAGCAGTCAGGCCGCCGGCCAAGACGATCGGAGCCCCGAGATCGAGGCCGGTCAGCAAGGACCAATCCCAGGCTTGGCCGGTACCGCCAGCCTGGCCAGGAACCTTGGTGTCGAGCAGATAACTGTCCGCAGGATAGCCGCGAATCGCGGCCAAATCGGCGAACGAGGCGATGGCGAAGGCTTTGGTCACCGGCACGCGGCGGCGCAGTTTCTCAGCCAGCTCCGGTGTTTCGTCGCCATGCAGCTGCACGGCGGTGCAGCGCGTGGTGCGCAGCAGATCGAGAATCGTCGTTTCGTCCGCGTCGACGGTCAGCAGCACTGCCGTCACGTAGGGCGGACAGCGCGCAGCCAGCGCCGCCGCGCGATCGGCGGCGATGCGGCGTGGACCGCGCGCGACATTGAGGCCGATCGCATCGACACCGACGGCGATGGCGGCATCGACATCGCGTGGCCGCGTAAAGCCACAGTATTTAACCCGCGTGCGCTGCATGCCTCGGTAGGCTATGCTGGTTTCCACGGCGTGCACGCAGCGGTGATCGCGGTCGCCGCGGTGCGTAGGCGAGCCGCTAAAGCGGGGGCGTCGTCGGCGTGAATCAGCCCCGCGAGCGCCAAGCCGGCATACGGCGGCTCACCGATGGGCACCGCGAGCGAGGCCTGCGGACGATCCGCACGCAGCAAGCACCAGCCGCGCCCGCGCAGCGCATCATCCTCGGCCCAACGCGCGAGCAGCACGCCGATCGAGGAATCGCCCACCGGATGCAGACGCGTGCCCGCCAGGCCGCGCTCGGCCGGAGCGTTACCCGGTCCGTGCCAGAGGTAGCACACGTGATCGCGCCAGCGCACCCCGAGGGCCACGGTGTAGGGCAGATCCCCCAACTCGCGAATCACCGGCAATGCAGCTTTTAGCAATGGCGAACCGCCCATGGTCAAGGCGGCCAAAACATGAATGCCCGGCCCCGTGCGATAGCGCCGCCCGGCGGTGCGCTCAGCCAGCCCCAGGTCAGCGAGCGTTCCAAGCAGGCGATGCACTTTGCTCGGATCAAAACCCAATTCGCGCGCAATGTCGATCGAGCGCACGGTGCCACCGGCGCTGGCCAACGCTTCCAGACACGCGAGCCCATGGATCAGGGACTGATTGGGTTGGACGGGCAAAGCTAGGGTCCGGAAGTCCGGAAGTCCGGGAGTCCGGAAGTCTTCCGCACCGTGGTGGAACCAGAAAACGGGACCAACCTTGGGCTAGGGGAGCGCCCTTGCAAGTGCCCAACGAATTCCGGTACAGGAGACATCCGGACTCCCGGACTTCCGGACTTCCGGACCTGCGGGTTCATTTCCCCTGATACAATCGCAGCGCCAAAATCTCCGGCAACCCCGCCTGCCGAATCTTATTCGCCGCGGCGTCGATATCGTATTCCACGCGACGGATGGTGACCAACTTGGTCTCGCTGTCGAACAAGGCGAAGCTGGCCTTGTTATTCTCATCGCGCGGCTGGCCGACCGAACCGGCATTGACGATCACGGACACTTCTTCGTCGACCGGGATTTCTTGATCGAGCGTGTAGGTGATCGGATCGGTATCGAAGAAACCGACCGGCACATGGCTGTGGCCGAGAAAGCCGAGCTGAGCGCCGAGGTCCCGCAGCGAAGCAAAGCTCTGCTGGGCGTCGAACACGGTTTGAATGTAATTGAAGGCTTCCGGCTGATGGAAGGTGCCGTGGGCGACCGCGAAGTGATCGTAGGTCAGGGTCAACGGCAGCTCGGTGAGGAACTGCTGATGCGTATCGTTGAGCTGATCGCGGGTCCAGATGGCGGCGGCTTTGGCGTAGGCATTGAAGCAGTCGATCGACAGCTTGCCGACCGCAGCCCAGTCATGATTGCCGGCGATGACGTCGCATCCCAGGCCCATGATGCGTTCGAGGCACGCGACAGGTTCAGCACCGTACCCGACGATGTCGCCGAGACAGATGATCTTATTAACGCTCTCGGCATCGATTGCTGCGAGAACCGTTTCTAAGGCTTCGGTGTTACCATGAATGTCGCCAAGGAGGGCGTAGCGCACAGAGGGGCTTTCGGGTCCGATGTCTAGGGGATATCCTGTCGAGCAAACACGGCGAGGCCGAGGAGGCCACATCCTGCACAACACAGTAGGGCATACAAGAACGTGATCAGACCGTAGCCCAGGGTCAAGGGCTGCGAGGCGAGCTGCAAGGCGTCGTCAACGTTAAACAGAGCCAGGGCCGGGATGACGACGGCACCGTACAGACCCAAACCGGGCAGCAGATGGCCGAGCACGAACACCGCGAAGCAGACCAGAATGTTGGCAATCAGCGGCAAACGCAGGGCTAAAACCGCTGCCAGCGCCGTAGTCACCGCTGCATGCGCCAGGGCCAGCACGTGGGCACCCGCGAGACGCCCCCAGGGCACCCACAGGTCGTCGCCAAAGCCATGGCTGTGGCCATGCGAGACATCCTCCCACTGGGTCCACAGGGCCAGAACCAAGGCCAGGGCATGGGCGATGATCACGATCGCGCTGGCGCAGGCGACCACGATCCACACTCCGAGGGCTTTGCCGAACAGGTAGTGCCCGCGCGAGAGCGGCTTGGCGAACAGGGTCAGCGCCGTGCGGCTCGATATCTCATCATGGATCGCGGTACTGGCCAACACGACACCGAGAAACAAGCCGACCAACACCGCGATCGCTACGCCGGCGGTGCACAGCATGCGCACGCGGTCCTGGGTCTCGAAGTTGAACATGCCGAAGGCGTAGCTCAGACCGATCAGGGCCACGCCCAAGCCCACTGCCAGCCAGGTCAGGGGCTGGCGCAGGCCATCGGAGACGGTCATTCGGGTCAGAGCGAGCACGGCCATACATCGGTAAGAGTCTGCCTTGTGCCAGCATTCACAAGTCCTGGCTCGGAGGCCATGGCGGCGATCCAGGGACCGAGCATGGTCATTGGCCTTGGTCATGGCCGGCGCATGCTGCGCAGATGATGCCGGTTCATCCCACCCATCCCGCTGAACGTTTCCGCGCTCCATCAACCATCGAAACCGGCATCCCACTCAAGCTCCTGCTCGATCGGCGTGCGGTTGGCCTCATTGCCGAATCATTCGCTGATGCGGTGCCGGGCTTTGCCCGTGCTGCCTTCGTGCGCCAAGCCAACGCTGGCTTGGACGCGCTGGAATTGAAACCGCGCGCCGCGCACATTGCCGCAGCGATGGCGGCGCATCTTTCGCATGGTCAGACAACGGCGGGCGCCCAACTCATTGCCAGTTTGGGGCCGGTGTTGTCAGCGTGTGAGGGC
>CAYQAQ010000052.1:0-11609 GCA_964415495.1 uncultured candidatus Brocadiaceae bacterium
GCTCGCCCGGCGAACGGGTGGGTGAGAAAATTTGGCGACACCTGCCGGTGTCGATGGGCATTGGGGCGCTGGCCATGCTGCTTGCCTTGGGGCTGGGTATCAGCGCTGGCACCATTGCCGCCGTGCGGCGCGGGCGGCTGACCGACCATGTGACCATGGTAGCGGCGCTGGTCGGCCTCGCCTTGCCGGCCTTCGTTATTGGACCGTTGTTTGCCCTCGGCTTTGGCTTGTGGTTGAATGTCCTGCCGGTCGCGGGGTGGCACGGCCTGACCGCACCGGCGTACTTGGTGTTGCCGGTGCTGACCTTGGCGCTGCCGTTTGCGGCCCGCATCGCCCGCCTGACACGGGCCGGCATGTTGGAGATCCTGCACGCGGATCATGTGCGCACGGCGCGCGCCAAGGGCCTGTCGGGCACGATGGTGGTGGTGCGCCATGTCTTGCGCGGTGGCTTGCTGCCGGTGATCAGTTTTCTCGGTCCGGCGACGGCGGATCTGCTCACGGGGTCGGTTGTAGTTGAAACCGTGTTCGCCATTCCTGGCATTGGCCCCGAGTTCGTGCAGGCGGCGCTCAGCCGTGACTACACCATGGTCATGGGTACGGTGCTGGTTTACGGCGCCTTGCTAATCGTCTTCAATATTCTCAGTGACGTGCTGCATGGGCTCGCTGATCCCCGGGTGCGCCATGATGGATAAGAGAGTGGATAAGATAGCGGATAAGACAGGGGATAAACCCGCGCCCAGCTTGTCGCCCGGCCGCTTGGCGTGGCAGCGCTTGCGCGCCAACCCGGTGGCGATGGTCGCCCTGGCCTTGGTGATCGTGGTCACGCTCGCGACCGTGGCCGCACCATGGTTGGCCCCGAGCGATCCCGAGCGTGCGCATCCCGCTATCGGTGCGCAGTCGCCAGGCTTCACCCATCCCGATGCCTTCGCGCTCAATCGCCTCACCGTCGGCGCACAAGCGGAAGCGCCAGCATCGTGGCGGCGCGCGCAACAGGTCGACATCGCGACGGTGCAACGGACGCGGGATGAATATCGCGTGGTGCTCGGTCGCAATGGCCGCATCCGTCAAATCGTTCAGGTCGAAGGAGCGCAGCCGCAATCGACGGTAACTGTGCCCGAAGAAGCCCAAGCGCGGGTGATCGGCGGCGATGGCTTAGCAGCGGGCAATGTGATCGCCGCCGGCACCGCCAACGTGGGAGCCGAACCGCCGCCAGGCTGGTTTATCGGCGAGGCGCGCGTGCTGCGGCTGGATATTCCTGGTCCCGCGTTGCGGCACCAGATTACGGCAACTGTAAAGGCGGGCATGGTGACGGAGCTGCAGCGCGATGGCGTTGCGGTTGAGAACGTTACTATCGCCGGCGAGACCGTGGCGAGTGTCACTGGCGATACCCGGGTGCTGAATCTGTGGCATCCGCTCGGCACCGATTTACTCGGCCGCGATCTGTTGGCGCGCATTCTCTACGGTGGTCGCATCTCGTTGTTGGTGGCGGTGGTGGCGACGGCGGTCTCCTTGCTGATCGGCATCTTGTATGGGGCCATCGCGGGATACTGCGGTGGGCGCACCGATCGATTCATGATGGCGGGCGTGGATGTGCTCTACGCGTTGCCGTTCATGTTCCTGGTTATCTTGCTGATGACGGTGATCGGCCGTTCGCTGCTGCTGTTGTTCGCCGCCCTGGGCGCGGTGCAGTGGCTGACCACGGCGCGCATCGTGCGCGGGCAGGTGCTGTCGTTGATGGCGCGTGAATTCATTGCGGCGGCACGTTTATCGGGAGCTTCACCGTGGCGGATCATGACGCGTCATCTGATTCCCAACTGCATGGGGCCGGTGGTCGTCTATGCGACGCTGACCATTCCGGCGGTGATCTTGCAGGAGAGTTTTCTCGCCTTTTTAGGGCTCGGCGTGACCTTCGCTGGCAGTCAGACCGAATCGTGGGGCGCCTTGGTGCATCATGGCGCGCAGGCGATGAACCATCCGTGGCTGTTGATCGCTCCGGCGACGGTGATGGCACTCACGCTGCTCGCCTGCAATGTCCTCGGCGATGGTCTACGCGATGCGATTGATCCGACCTTGGAGGGGCGATGAGCGCCTTGCTCACCGTCGCCAATCTCAGCGCCGGCTTTCGCAGCCGCGCCGGGCTGGTGCAAGCGTTGGACGGCGTCTCGTTTACGCTCGCCAAGGGCGAAAGCCTCGCCGTGGTCGGTGAGAGCGGCTGCGGCAAGAGCGCCTTGGCGTTGACCTTGATGGGCTTGTTGCCGGGCAACGGGATCGTCGATGGCGGTTCCATACGCTTCGCGGATACGGAATTGGTCGGCATGGCTGAACGTGATCTGCGACGATTGCGCGGCCGACGAATGGCCATGGTCTTCCAAGATCCGATGACCTGCTTGACGCCGTGGCTGCGCATCGGCGCCCAACTCATCGAACAACTGCGGGTGCATGCGTCCGTGCCCACCGCCGAGGCCGAACGGCGCACGATCGCTTCGCTCGACGCCGTCGGTATTCCTGAGCCAGCTTTGGCGATGCGGAAATATCCGCACGAGTTGTCTGGCGGCCAGCGACAGCGCGTGCTGATCGCCATGGCCTTGTCCTGCGATCCCGAGCTGCTGATCGCCGACGAGCCGACCACCGCGCTCGATGTGACGGTGCAGGCCCAAGTCCTGGCGCTGATTCGCGCCGAGCAGCGCCGTCGCGGCATGGGGCTGATTCTGATCACGCATAATTTAGCAGTGGCGCGCGGCATGTGTGATGCGATCGCGGTGATGTATGCCGGGCGCATCGTTGAACTGGCCGATGCCGCCGGTTTGTTCGCCCATCCACGTCATCCGTATACGCGCGGGCTGTTGGCCGCGCTGCCGCGGCTCGATCAGCCGCGCGATCGTCCGCTGCAGGCTATTCCGGGCACACCGCCGCGGCGCATCGCCGCTGCGCCAGGATGTCCATTCGCGCCGCGCTGTCTGCACGCCGGTGACGACTGTCGCGCGAGTGATCCGCCACTGCGTGTCGTGAACGACTGCCATGTGCATGCCTGTCTGCGTGATTTGCCTGGTTTTTCCGAGGTAGCGCGTGACTGACCTGCTGTGCGTCGATCGGCTGGTCGTGACCTACGATCGTTCTTCGTGGTTCCGCCGCGTTCCCGCGCTGCGCGCCGTCGACGATGTGTCGCTGCGCATCGCCCGCGGTGAGACGCTCGCCCTGGTAGGCGAAAGCGGTTGCGGGAAATCAACGTTGTCGCGCGCCATCGTCCGTTTGTTGCCGAGCACCTCCGGCCGCGTGCTGCTCGATGCCCAGACCGGCCCCGTCGATCTGCTCGCCCTGCGCGGCACCGCGTTGCGCCAGGCGCGGCGGCGCGTGCAGATGGTGTTCCAAGATCCGTCGGCGTCGTTGGATCCGCGCCTGACCGCAGCTGCGGCGGTGGCCGAACCACTGCGCTGTTTCGGCCTGCCGCGTCAGCAAGCCCTGGCGAAAGCACGGACGCTGCTGATCGATGTCGGTCTGGACGGCGATGCCGGTGATCGTTTCCCGCACCAGCTTTCCGGCGGTCAACGGCAGCGCATCGGTCTGGCGCGTGCGTTGGCCTTGGAACCCGATCTGGTGATTCTCGATGAACCCGTCAGTGCCCTCGATGTGTCGGTGCAGGTGCAGATTTTGGATCTCCTGCGCGATCTGCGCGCGCGCTTGGGGCTGACCTACTTGTTCATCTCGCACGACCTCGCGGTGGTGCGTCTGCTCGCCGATCGCGTGGCGGTGATGCACGCCGGGCGCATCGTCGAAACCGGACCGGTCGAACAGGTTTTTGCTGATCCGCAGCACGCGTACACGCGCACGCTGTTGGCAGCGGTACCGGATCCCGACCGCCCACCGCCGTGGGAACGCAGCCTTTCCTCAACGCCCCTGCCGCCCTAGACTGCACCGTATGCGTGACGTCCTGTTCATCCTGATCGCCGGCCTTGGACTGAGCGGCTGCGGTTGCAGCCCCGCACCCGCCGATCCCGCGCCCAAACCGGCGACCCAGCGCGAAGCGGCGGTCCGGGCTTTGCAAGCGCGCGAAACCGCGCTCGGCGAGGACGGCGGTTCACAGGCCTTGCAGCATGCCCTCGACCTGCGCGATGGCCTCGATGCCCAGCAGCGTGAAGCGACCCGCGCCGCCAGCGGTGATCCGGCGCCGAGCGACCAACCGTGAGCACGAACATCTTTCCAGTCTCTCGGTGCTTCTGTAGGTCCACATCGACCAAGCGTGAACGAGACCCGGCAGCTGACAGAGCGCCCAGCGGCTGCTAGTGTCCTGACACAGAAATCCTTATCATCCTGCTTGCCCGCGCCCGCCATCTGCTGCGTTGCGAAAACCTTGCGATAGCGCTGCTATCGCTGCGTCTTCCGCGCCTTGCATCTGGCAGACGGGGGCTGCGCATTATGACAAGGATTTCTGGGTCAGGACACTAGCCTTGGCTATGGCAACTTCAGCGCGTGACGACAGTGACGCGACGCTTCTTGGGCGCCTGCATACCCGTGGCGATTCCGCTGCGGTGGCTGAGGTGGTGCGGCGTTATGGGGGACTTGTCTACGGGACGTGTCTACGTCGTCAGCCGCCCGATCCGGCTGCCGAAACCTGTGCAGCGGTATTCCAGACGCTGGTGGCCCGTCCTGCTCAGGTGGCTGGACCTTTGCCGGTGTGGCTACACGCCGAGGTGATGACGCGGACGGGACACGCTGCCGGCTGTGTGCCCCTGCATGCGGTGGGCGAGTGGCGGCAGATAGCCCCAGTGGTGGATCTGGCCATTGCAGTTCTGGAGTTGCGCGATCGTGAGCAGGTGCTGATGGAATGGTGCCTCTCGCCAAGCGAGGCGGTGCGCTTGTATGGTGATCCTGCTGATGCAGAGGCCATCCGTCGTGACGCCGCCCGGCAGCAGATGGCGGCACATCTGGCTGCGACCGGGGTATCGGTGTCCCCAGCGCAGCTGGCCGCGGCCATGGCGGCCCATGCCATCACTCTGCCGCCGGCGGAAGTGGCTAGCCGGTTGGCCTGCTTGGCCCTGGAGGTGATTCCCCGTCGCCTCACCGATACCCCGAGCGCTGCGGAAAATCGGGTCAGGGTTTATCTGATGCTGGCGATCGCGGTGTTGGTGATGGTCGTGCTGGTGGCAGGCTTGGTGTATGTCCTGTCCGATACCGTTGCCGACCGCAAACGGCCTCACGGCACCGAACTGCCAACGTCGAGCCCACCGGCAGCGAGCCGGTGGGCGTTCCGTTTGTCGTAACTTTCACGGTGGTCGACGACGAATAACCGGTTCTGCGTATACGATCGCAGTTCACAGCCGATGCGCTCCCAATCGAGGTTGACTCGGCACTTACAAAAAAATCGCCTGAGATCGGAGGATCTCAGGCGATGCTATGGCGGACAGGGAGGGATTCGAACCCTCGATCGAGTTACCCCGATATACGCTTTCCAAGCGTACGCCTTCAGCCGCTCGGCCACCTGTCCAGGCGAGTATGAGCGGGTCGGCATGATGGAGGGGCTGGTGCCGGGGTCAATTGCCCAGGAGGCCCCACCAAGAGGGGCGGCCAAACCGTCACAAGGCTGGGTTCAGTGTTCTCGCTCGACCCCTGGGGGCGGCACGTGGTCATTGAAGACGCCCGCTTTGCTGGGAGCCGGGGTGGGCAACTGGTGGTCGCCGAAGGCGGCGTCCTCGTAGGTCAGGAAACGTCGGACCGCGGCCTTGGTGTCGTCCCACTCCTTCGAGCCGTAGCTGAGAAAGCGCGCGAAACCCATTTCGAATTCAGCAATCTCTTCGTGGCGGTGACTGAGGAAGCGCTTGAGATCGGCCATCGCCAGTTGGCCCGCGGCGATGTTGGTGATCCAGAAGCGTTTGACTTCTTCTTTGAGCGGACCGGCTTCACGCTCATAGGTTTCAAAGAAGCGACGGACATCGGCTATCAGCTTGGGGATCTCGCCAAGATTGCTGGTATGGAAGCGACGGACGTCGTCCATCAGGAGCTTGGCTTCCCACGAGGAATGGGCGGTGAAGCGTTCGGCATCGGCCTTGAGCTTGACCCACTCACGTTCCTGCCACTGGGTGAAGCGGAAAACATCGTCAACCAGGCGCGGTGCCATCTGCCGTTCGTTCTCGGCAAACGCTGCGAGATCGGCGTCCAGGCGGCGCAACTCGATCTGATGGTGCAGCCACCAGCGCTCGACATCCCACACCAGCTGATCGGCTTCAACCTGCGCTTTGGCGAAGAACGCGCGCCCATCGCGGATCAGCTTGCGGTATTCGCGGTAGCGCCACTCCAGGAACATTTCGAGGTCGATCATCTGATTGGCGACCTCCCACTGCACGTGATTGTAGAACCGCGCGATATCGGCGCGCAGTTTCCATTCCTCGCGATGCTGGTATTCCAAGAAGATCGCGACATCCATCACCAGGCTGCGCCATTCCGGATCGGCACGATGCAGGAAGCGCAGCATCGCTTCTTTGGTGCGCGGAAAGTTGGCGACGTTATAACCGTAATGGCGACCGACGTCACGAACTAGGTCCTCGGCCTCGGCCAAGCCGTAGGTCAGGAAATAGGCGAACTCCGTCTGCAGGTGCCACCACTCCCGTTTACGCCACTCGATGAAGCGAGAGACGTCCATGGTCTGATGGGCTGCCAACAGGCCGTTGGATACCGCGTAACGATTAATGTCGATGACGAGGCGGTCGATCTCATCTTGGGTCCGACCCGTAAAGCGGCGGACATCGTCGGTCGTCGCAATCGACTCGCGCGTAGTCGAACGGGTCGAACAGCCGGCCAAGAGGGCCAGAACTGCCAAGCCACCGACCACTGTCGCCAAAATCGCAGACACGCGCATCCGCCGCACCTTATGCCCGGCGTTGGCGGGGGAAGCCATGCGCAGCACACAACTTGTAGCGTGTGTAGCACTCGGCCGGGCCCCGAGCCATCGGCCAACAAGCCGGGTCGAGTTGGGGCGTTGACATCTGAGCCACTGAACCACCATGCACCCCGCACAGCTGGACCCTGGGAGTCTGTCACGACAGAATCTGGTCAGGCCTTGACGGGAGCAGCCATAACGTCGCTGAGGGCGTCCCGGGTGTTCCGGCTGTGCATTTTTCAAGCCCACGCATGGGCTCGTCGCTGAAATGGTTCATCGGCGCCTTTAGCTCAGTTGGTAGAGCAAGAGACTTTTAATCTCTGGGTCCCGGGTTCGAGTCCCGGAGGGCGCACCATTTTTGTTTCGGGGGCTTTGCCGGCAAGGCCCCAAACCCCCCGGCCTTTGTCGGGACTCTTTTTGTCCAGCGGAGCTGGCGAAAAAGTGGGCGGATGGGCTTCCCCCATGTTATCCCCCCACCGTCCCTCGGCGGCCGCCCCTGCCGCTGCGCGGCGGGGCTTAGGACCGTTGTTCTTGAATGGGGAGGCGTCGCCGTTTTGCAGAGGCTGGGCGCGCTACCCCGGCAACCCAAACGCCGACAAGTCCACCTCCGCCATCGTCCCGGCCACCAGCGCTGCGACGCAACGCGCCGTGAGGGGGGCCAGCAAAATGCCATTACGGAAGTGGCCGGTGGCGATGATCAGGCCGGGGCGAACTTGCGTGAGGCATGGCAAACCAGCGTGCAGACGCGGGCGCAGGCCAGTCCAGGTTTCGATAATGGGCGCGTCGCGCAGGGTGGGCAGCAGGCGGCGGGCGTTAGCGGCGAGGCGGGCGATGGCGTCGGTGTCTTCCGTTTTATCGAAGCCGTCCCACACCATGGTGGCGCCGACGACGAGGCCGTCGCCGCGGCGCGGGACGAGGTACGCGTGACGACAATGAATGAAGGCATGCAGCAGCGTGTCATCGCACCCGAAACGCAGCAGCTGGCCTTTGACCGGTTCACCGGCAAGGACGATGCCGCTGGCGGTGGCTAAGGCGGGTGTCCACGCACCACTGGCCAGGACCACGGTGGCCTGGTGGTGTGCGCCATCCGCTTCGAGGCCATCGGCGGTGAGTTGGTCGACCCGGCAGCGATAGCGCATCGTGACGCCGAGATCACGGCAGCGTTCGCGTAAGCGATCAGTGAACAGGCGGGGATTGACCTGACCGCCGGGCACCTGCAGCGCGGCGCGCACGTCGCCGGCCAAGGCCGGCTCAGCGGCGCGCAATTCTGCGCCCTCGACGCGGGTGACGGGGACACCACGGCTGCGCAGAAACGCGCAGCGGGTGGCGGCTTCTCGTTCGTCGTCGTCATCCAGCAGCGGAATCCACGAACCGTCCTGGCGCAAGTCGATGGTGCTGGCCTCGATGCCATGGTCAGCGCAAAAGGCCGGGTAGGCGGCGAGCCCCGCGCAGGCGAAGCGATAGAGCGGCCCATCGTGGTCGCATTCATGGTGTGGCGCGAGCATGCCCGCCGCAGCCCAACTGGCTTCACGGGCTTCCGGCGCGGCATCGAACACGGTGACCGCGTGACCGCGCGCTGCGACCTCAGCAGCGCAGGCGAGACCGATCAATCCGCCGCCGACGACGGCAATGTTCATGCGGTGCCGAAGAGGTCCCAGATCTTCTGGAACAGCAGCGAGAGCAGGAAGTTTGCGACCAGCACCAGAATGCTGGCCTGCACCACACCGCGCGTGCACGCTTCACCGACACCGGTGGCACCACCGCGTGTCATTAAACCGCGTCGGCAGCACACCAACGCAATGAGGCCGCCGAAGATCAGTGGTTTACTCAAGCCAGTGATGATGTCGTAGAGCCGGATGTACTTCGCTGACTGGAACCAGTATGCCGCACCGTCGACCTGCCACACGTCCACCACCAGGAAACTGCCCGCGATCATGCCGGCACCGGCACCGATCGCTGTCAGGAAAGGCGCCAGCAGCACTAAAGCCAGAAAACGCGGCGCGACCAGATAGGCGATCGGGTCGGTGCCCATGACGCGCAATGCATCGATCTGTTCGGTCACCTTCATGGTGCCAATTTCAGCCGCGAGATTGGAGCCGACGCGACCCGCGAGCATCAGCCCGGTGATCACCGGCGCGAGCTGGGTGATCAGCGAAAAGTTCACCATCGGGCCGCTCATGACCTCGGCGTTGAAGCGGCGCAGGGTCGCGAAGCTTTGTACGCCGAGCACCAAGCCAATGGCGATGCACCCCATCAGCACCACCGGCAGGCTGAGGTAGCCGATGTGATAGAGCTGGGTCATCAGCACCGTCCGCCGCTGCGGATCGCGGCGCAAAGCGATCAGCGTCAACCACAGCAACTGGCCGACATCGCCGACAGCACGTAGAAACTCGACCGCGAAGCGGCCGAGAATCAGCGACAGATGCGACGCGGTGCGCACCGGGCGGATGTAGGCGAAGGGGTTGGTGACGGGCATGGAGAGAGGGTCGAGGGGGGAGTGGCGAGTGGCGAGTGGGAACGGCTCGCACAAGGGTCGACGAGAGTGGGGAGGGGGAGGGGTGACGAGAAAGAGTGTGAAGAGCGGTTGCCGAAGGCCAGACCAGAGATTGCCCAGGTTTCCGCATGCGCACCATAGCGCCCCGTACCCGCTCCCTCGCCACTCCCTCCTCGCCACTCGCCACTCTCACCCATGCACCTCTGGCTCATCGATGATACCCAGCACCACCATCAAGTGGTGGCTGCCACCGCAGCGCAGGTCCCGGGCGTGGTCTTTCAGGGCTTTTGTGATGGCGGTTCTGGCGAATGGGCCTTCACCGAGGCCGTGCGTACCGGCACCCAGCCCGACGTGGTGCTGATGGATTTCTTTTTGGGCGATGATCGCGGCGACCAAGTGACTCGGCGGCTGCGTCGTCTCGAACGCGATCGACGGAGCGTGATCATCGGCTATTCGAGCGTACAGACCGGCAGTCAGGCCATCGTCGATGCCGGCGGTGATCTGATTCTGCCCAAGCGCGGCAATGCCAGCGGCATCAACCCGGCTTTGCTGGCGTGGGTACAGCGGTGGCCGGGATGACGGAGTGGCTGGGGCAGGATTTCGCCGCGTTCAGTGCGTGGCTCGGCAGCTTCGTCGGCCATGACAAGCGCTTCCATGCGGCGTCGTATCGCCAGTTGCTGACCAGCGGGCGCTGGCATCCGGGTGACCTCGCGGTCTGGCAAGAAGCGGAGCGCGCGCGGCCGGGCGTGATCGCGAAACTGGTGGCGCTGCTGCCGGACGACGTCGCCCCGACCGTGAGCAAGCGGCTGGTCGCGGCCGGTGACCACGGCGACACGGTCAAACTCTTGCTGCGCTTGGCTGATGGTGCCGAAGTCGAAACCGTGGTGATTCCGATGGCGAACGGCGATCGCCACACCGTTTGCGTGTCGAGCCAGGTCGGCTGCGGCATGGGCTGCGGATTTTGCCAAACCGCGCGTATGGGTTTGGTGCGACAGTTGAGCGCTGCTGAGATCGTCGCCCAGGTGGTCGCGGCTGCGCGTGAACTCGGCACGCCGCCGCGCAATGTGGTGTTCATGGGCATGGGTGAACCGCTCGACAATGTCGAGGCCGTTGCCGGTGCCGTGCGCGTGCTGACCGATCCGCATGGGCTGGCCCTCGGCCATCGCCACATCACGGTGTCGACGGTTGGTCGCGCGGATGTGCTGCCGCAATTAGCCGAGCTCGGGCTGACGCGTGTCAATCTGGCCGTCAGTTTGACGGTGGCGGATGACACCATTCGTTCACGGCTGATGCCGGTCAATCGGCGTTATGATCTCGCCGCGCTGAAAGCGGCGTTGCTCGCGCTGCCGCTGCCGCGCGGTCGTCGCATCATGGTCAGTTGCGCGCTGATTCGCGATGTCAACGACACCATCGCCCACGCCGATCAATTGTTGGCGTGGGTCGATGGGCTGAACGTCATCGTCAATCTTATCCCGTGTAATCCGATTCCCGGTTCGTCGTGGCAACGCCCTGACGATGCCACCTTGCTGGCCGTACGTGATCGCATCGACCAAGCAGGCGTAGCGGTGCGTATGCGCCTGACCAAGGGCGATGCGGTGCTGGCGGCCTGCGGCCAACTCGGCGATGCCAGCAAAGGTCGTGCGGGGTCACGCCGACGGGCTTTGACGCCCACGGCCGACGCTGGAGCATAGAACGCATGGACATTTCTCTGCACTGCCGCCTGCCAGGCGTTGACCGCAACCGCCTGTATCTCCACCTCGAACGACGCTTGGGCTACGCTTTAAGTCGCTTTGCCGAACGCCTCAGCGGCGCGTCTATCACGCTGGACGACGTCAATGGCCCGCGCGGTGGCACGGATGTCGATGTCCGCGCCGAGGTCCATCTGCTGCCGCACGGCTCCGTGCTGGTGCAGGGGCGCTTCACCACACCCGACGCCGCCGTCGATGGCCTGTGCCACAAGCTGAAGTGGGCGCTGCGCCGGCATATTGAGCGCACGCGTCCAGGCGCGGGCGATCGAACCTCCATGGCTGGGTAAGCGGTCTGGGTGAGGCGGTTTCCGTAACTCCCGTCTGCGTCCGCAGTCACAGGAGACGCAGAGACGCAGAGGGAACACAGGAGCTGCCAAGATTCACAGTGAAGGGTCTTGGATCATCGCTCGTTGGGTCACTTCCGCTCCCCATCCTCCTTAGTGTAGCTGGAGGGTGGCCGGCCTTGCTCTTGCACCCATTCTCTGTGTTTCCTCCG
>CAYQAQ010000053.1:0-11604 GCA_964415495.1 uncultured candidatus Brocadiaceae bacterium
GCCACCATTAATTGCGCCAGGGGATTCATGCCGGCACCTGCAATGCCGGAAAAATGATAACGCATGCTTGGTGTTATGCGGGTGGAAGGAGAGGGAACAATGGGTCCCGGGTCGGTTTCAGTCCTTCATCGCCGGACCACAGAACCCGAACGCTTGCCCCACCTGACAAACCCGACACCGTAGCCCCCCCATGAGCGACCTCCCTCCGGTCGCGGCCGGTTATGTCCGGCTGCTCGTCCATTTGCCGCCACGTTCGCCGCTCACGCCGGGTGAAATGGCGCAGGCCACCGGTCTGCCGGGGGAATGCCTCGGGCCGATTGCGCTCGGGCCTGGACGGGGAGCGATCGATGTGCTCGCCGAGCGCGGCCGCGAGGCCCGGACCGCCTTGCAGCGCCTCGGCGCGGTGCAGTTGCTCGATCGCAATTGGGTGTGGCTGCGGCTGGCCATCGGTCGCAACCACGGGCTCGGCATGGGCCAGTTCCGCAAAATCATGATCACCGCCGGTGCCAAAGCCTTGGGTCGCATCATCATCCAGAACACCCATACCTTGGTGGGTCTGCCAGACGATGTCGGAGCGACCGTGATGGAGCACCTGCTCCATCACAAGGTGAACGGCTATCACGTGCGGCCGACGCTGCTCGATCCCAAAGCTGGACCCGGCTCGCCCGAATTCGTGCGCGGGACCTGAGCACGATCATGGATATTTTTGGCGCGACGCCGGAAGAGCTGCGCACGTGGGCCGTCGGGCTGGGCCTGCCGGCGTTTCGCGGCCAGCAAATTTTCGATGCGGTGTGGAAACCGAGCACGCTGCAGTGGGCGGACATCAAGGGCCTCCCGCGTGAACTGATGGAGCGCTTGGAAGCCGTGGGCCCCCTCGCGCCCGGGACGGAAGTCACGCGGCAGGAAAGCACCGACGGCACGGTGAAATCCCTGCTGCAACTGCACGATGGGCGGCAGGTCGAGTGCGTGTCGATCCCAACTGACGATCGCCACACGGTGTGTGTTTCCAGCCAGGTTGGCTGCGCGGTCGGCTGTACGTTTTGTGCCTCCGGCCTCAATGGCGTTGAGCGCGATCTGACCGCCGGAGAAATTGCCTATCAGGTACTGCATCACTGGCGCCGTAAACCGGTGACCAATGTCGTGTTCATGGGCTCGGGCGAGCCGCTGTTCAATTACGATGCGCTGATCAAGGCTATCCGCGTGCTCGGCGAAGAACGCGGTCTGGGCATGGGCCGCCGTCGCTTCACGGTGTCGACCTCGGGCGTACCCAAGCGCATCCGTCAGCTCGCTGATGATGAACCGCAGGTCACCTTGGCGTTTTCCTTGCACGCAGCCGATGACGAGACGCGCAATCGCATTGTGCCGCTCAATCGCCGCTGGGCACTCGACGAAGTGCTCGCGGCGATGGCCGACTACGCCGACAAAGTCAGCCGGCGTATGACGCTGGAATATGTGCTGCTCGCCGATGACAACATGTCGACTGACCACGCTGAACGCTTGGCGGATGTTGCCCAACGCTTCCGCGCCCACGTCAATCTGATCCCATTCAACCCCGTTTTCGCCACGCCGCATCGTCGTCCGGAACCCGACGAAGTCTCACACTTCGCCGCCGCCGTCACCGCTTTCGGTGCCAACGTCACCGTCCGCGGTCAACGCGGCGCGGATATCGATGCCGCGTGTGGGCAACTGAAACTCAAATCATTGCCCCCGTCCGGAAGTCCGGAAGTCCGGTAGTCCGGAAGTCTCCCATGCGCGGATGCATGGCGACATCAGGTTGCGTTGCCTGACACTTCGACTCGCACGTGAGCGCGAGTCATCCCCTACCACCAGACTTCCGGACCTCCGGACTTCCGGACGTCCGGACGGTGGCAATGGATTACCGATACCGATTCAGCGTCTCGCGCGCTCGGTTCACGTATTCCGGAATGCCATAGGTGTCGATCACCGATTGCATCAGGTCACGCGCGGCTTTGCGAGAGGTCTCCGCAAAAGCGGGGGTAGTGCCCGGAGCTTGCCACGTCTTCCAATGTTCCTCAGCGGTCGCGGCAGTACTGTCCCAAGCTAGGCGCGCTGAGTCGCGAATGTACTGACGGACGCCCGCGAAGTCAGCCGTTTCAAATTCGCGCTGCATCTCATCGACGGTCGCGAGGGCCTCCTGGAAACGGACTTGCTTGACCAAGATCGCAGCGCGACCGCGCGCTTCGCGCACGGGGACGTTGGTGATCTGGGCCTGACGCCGCTGCTTCTCGCGATCGATCCTGATCACTTCGAACTTGATGGCGCGAATCTCGTCCGCGTAGTCGTTTTGGTAGCCAGCGTTGGCAGCGCCGGGGAGAACCGGATTGTCGAGGAAATCTTGCACTTGCCGTTCGAACACCACCAACTGGGCGTCGTCATAGGCATTGGCTCCCACCAAGCGACCGAAGCCGGATTGCACTGCGCGCAGGTTACGCTCGACACGGACGTCGCGTTCCACCCGCTCCACGCGCGCTTTGAGCGAGCTATCGAGACGATCACGCAGACCGACGGCTTGGTTGGCCAGCACCGGGCTAGCGAGCAGGGGATCTTCGAGGTCAAAATTGGCTTTGGCAAAACCCAACTCAGCGATCTCCAGCAGGGCGATGGCTTCGGTCCGCTTGGTTTCCGCTGACACCGGATCACGAACACTGATCGCCGTCTCGATACCGCGCGACAGCGTCTGCGCCTGGGCGAGGTGCCGACGCGCACGGAGTTCCGACTCGTCGACGCGCAGCAGGAACCACCACACCGCGAAGACGACGCTCAGGCCGATGACCACGCCACCGAGAATCTTCACCACCAACAGCACGCCGGTTCGCCGCTCGGCGCGATCTTCGGGACTGAGCACGCGGCGCGAGCTCTTCATGCTCTTGCGCGCCGAGTTCCGACGTTCACTCGCCGACATGCGCTTGCTGACGCGCGCACTGTCACGCGCACTGGCGCGACCGCGGCGGGCATCATCGGGCACGTCGGCATCCGGATCTGGCTCCATGTCCATGTCCGCCGGCTCGACCGGGTTATCGCCATCGATTTCGACGGTCTGTGCCGCGTATTCATCGAACACCGGTTCATCGACCTCGATACCATCGTCCTCTACGGGCGGCGGATCTTGGCGCTGATTCAAACGAGCCGAACGACGGGACCTTGGGGCTGGCATGGACTCTTCTCCGAAGGGGCCGCGATAATGGTCGGTCTGGACAGCGGTACAACCGGGACGCCCCTGGGGAGCCCCTCCTGTGTACCAACCGCTGTTACTGTCTGGCGTTGGGGGAATTCTGCCGCCGCCAGCAACCCCGACTCAAACGCTGACGACGTGATTCCGATCGTCCAGGATCGCCACCCGTGGGGTCAGCTGATCGGCTTCCTCGGGGGTGCACAGAACGTAGGCCGCAACAATGATGCGGTCGCCGGGCATGACCAAGCGGGCAGCGGCACCATTGACGCACATCTCACCCGATCCGGCTTTGCCGGGGATCAGGTAGGTCTCAAAGCGGGCTCCATTGGTGATATCGTAGATTTGAATCTGCTGATACAGACGCATGCCCACCGCCGCGATCAGGTCCGTATCGACCGACAGGCTGCCCTCATAGTCGATGAGGGTATCCGTCACCGTCGCCCGGTGCAGTTTGGCCTGGAGCATGGGAATCAGCATGGGCCGGGATCAGAGCGCCTAACGCGCGAAAAGCCACCCTCAGGGCGCGGCGGGTTTGGCAAACAGCGTGGCAAGGTTGCTGCGATGCTTGATCACCACCAGCACCGCCAAGGCAGTGATAAACACGGTGCGTGGCAGCTCGCTGGCGAGAGGATCAGCGCTCAACGCTAGTTGGACACCGGGGCCCGCCACCGCGGCAGCCACCGAGGCCGGGCCAACGGCGTTACTGCGCCCCAACCGACACGCGCAGCCGATGCCCCAAGCCACCAGCCACACGCCGAAGCAGATCGCAGCGACCACCGGAAAGAGACCGATGAGCACGCCGAGCGAGGTCGCCACCGCCTTGCCGCCTTTGAAGCCATGGAAGCAGGTGTAGATGTGGCCAGCGACGGCACCGACCGCCACCGCCAGCGGTAGGTAGATCGCTGCGGGCACTGTCGCCGGGGCCAGATGCACGACCGCCAGCACCGGCAGCAGGCCCTTGAGCACATCGGCGGTGAACACCAGCGCGAACCAACGCGCGCCCAACACGCGCCCGGCATTGGTCGCGCCGAGATTGCCCGAACCATGCAGACGCAGATCGACACCTTGATAGCGCCCGGCCATCCACGCGAAGGACAGCGAGCCGAGCAGGTAGGCCGCCAGCGGTGCCAGCCACCACATCATACGGGGTTTCGGGTTTCGGGTTTCAGGTTTCGGATGCTGGTGCCAGAATTACGGGCCGATTGTTGGTACAACCCGCAAAAACCGCAGCTGCCGACATCCAGACGGCTTCCTTCCCACGGGTTCCCCGAAACCCGAAACCAGAAACCAGAAACCTCAGCGGATCGCGAAACTTTCACGAACGCTTTCCCCGCGATTTGCGCTGGGCCTTGACCGACTTCGGCAGCACCAACGACGCCGTACGGCCAGCCTTGGTTTTGGCCTGGATCACGCGATAGCGGTCGTTGCCTTCGCGATATTGCGAGGTGCGCGACTTGAACTTGATCACCATCGGAATGCGACGGAACGGTAGATGTTCGCGTAGCCAGTTTTCCAAGAAGCGCGACCACGTCGGATCGATCCAGTCGGTGCGGTTGACAAAGACGATGAAGGTCGGCGGCACGCGCTCGGCCTGGGTCACATAGTACGCCTTCACTTCATGGCCTTGTACGCGCTTGGGGCGACGGCGGGTCATGGCGACTTCGAGCAGCTTATTCAATTCAGCCGTCGTCACGCGTTCACGGGTTTCGGCGTAGAGCTCGACGGCCAAGCGCAGGGCGTCGGACAGATTGTAGCCGGTCAATGCGCAGGTGAACGTGATGGGCGCGAAACGCAGACCCGGCAGACGATCACGCAGCCAAGTGATATACGCATCGCGCTTGGCACCGCCCGCTTCGGCGAGATCCCACTTGTTGACCACGATGACGGTCGGCTTACCTTCGACCTCGCAATAATGCGCCAGCTTTTTATCGACCGAACCGACTTCATCGGCGGCATCGAGCACTAACAACACAACGTCGCAGCGTTGAATGGCGCGCTCGGTGCGACAGGCCGCGTAGAATTCGAGATCTTCTTCGATCTGTGCTTTCTTACGCAGGCCAGCGGTATCGATGAGGACAAAGTCACCTTCAGCGCGCTTGAGCGGCACATCGACCGCATCGCGCGTGGTGCCGGCGAAGTCGGCGACGATGACACGCTGTTCGCCGCACAAAGCATTGGTCAGCGAGGATTTTCCGACATTACGGCGGCCCGCCAAACAAATGCGGATCGGTGCCGGCGTATCGGCATCACGGGGTGCCAGCGGGGTGGTGTCGAGTCCGACCAGCACGCGATCGACCAGATCTTCGATGCCGCGACCGGCAGCGGCACTGATGCCGATAGCCTCGCCCAGGCCAAGGCTACCGAAGCCGTGGATCTCGTTGTCGAGACCATCGTAATCGAGCTTGTTGACGGCCACCAAAACGCGGTCGCCGTGTAGACGCAGCTTGGCGGCGATCTCGCGATCGAGCGGCAACAGACCGTCGCGGCCATCGACCACGAAGATGATGCGGTCCGCGGTGGCGATGGCGCGTTCCACTTGGGTATACACGTCGGCTTCGAGTTTGGCCTCATCGACGATGCCGATGCCGCCGGTGTCGATGATTTCGAAGGCGCGGTCATCGCGCAGACAGCGATGGATGATGCGATCGCGCGTCACACCCGGCGTGGGATCGACGATGGCGATGGGTTGGCCGGCGAGCCGGTTAAACAGGCTCGACTTGCCCACATTCGGGCGGCCGACAATAGCGATAAGAGGCAGGGGCATAGCGGTCGACCGGATCCGCAGTCCGTCTTTCAGGGCACGATGGGGGGCAAAGCCGACAGCGGGAGTGGTCCGACGGATTCGGCGTCGGGCGGCGGCGGGGGCACGAGCAACGCGAGCGGTACGGTAAAATGTGGGACCCCAGCCAGCAAGGCCCAGTCCGGGGCGACCCCGGCGACTTCTTGCATGATCATGGCGGCCGCCAAGGCCTCAAACGGGCGTTCAGGGACCAGCCGCCAGGCCTCCGCCGGTGCGGTCGCCCGGCCATTGAGCAAGGAGTCCGCCCAACGCAGGGGCTGCGGCAGGTCGAGCAACAAACTCGGCAAAATCAGCCCTCGATCGCCCTGGGGCAGACGTGACCCCAATTCCAGCAAGCGGTCGCAGGCAAAAGCGAGCGGATCCTCCTCTGCCCAAGGCACGTTATCGGCATCGACACCACGGCGCAGGGCGGTCCGGGCGGCCTCCACCGTCCCGATGCCACGGATGGCGAGGATCGCCTTGGTCAAGGCGGCCTCGCGCGCAATCGCCGGCGGTGCTGCGGCCACTGCGGCAAGTGCGGTCGCTCCGTCTCCGGCCGCCAAGGCATCGCGCACCCGCTCCTGCAGGGCCATCGCGGCAAAAGGCTCGAAGCGGGCGCTGGCGAGCAGGGCTTCGACCAGTGGCGTGAGCGGATCGCGTTCGATCCACCCCGATTCGATAGTCGGCAGATGTCCGGCCCGCGGTGCCAAGCCAGCGAAGATCCGCCAACGATCCGCCAACCAGCCCAGGCCCTGCGCGGGAGTCGGCTGGCCCACCTCACCACTCAGACAGGCGGCCGCATGCACGGCGAGGCGCAACAGCCACCCGCTGCGTTCGCCAGCGACGGTCACCGCTGGCCCGGCGACCTCCAGATCGAGTGCCGCCATGCCCAGGCGTCCAATGCCGTGCAGCAGCACGCGGCGCAGATCCAGAATTTCGTGCGGCGGTGTTGAGCGCGCCGGACGTTGCTGTACGTGCACCGCCAGCCGCACCATGTGGTCGAGCAATAAGCCCGGCAACTCGTGCGGCGCCTGCGTAAATCTGCCGCGCTCAACGAACAAATCGATCGCCGCAGTCAAACGTTCCGGCTCACTCAGATGGCGACGCAGCGCACCACGCAGACGATTCCACGCCAGCCACACATCGATGCTGGCCGCATCGGGATGATGATCGCCCAGCGCCCGCAAGGCAGCGCGGGCATCGCGCTGGGCTTGATCCCACGCCAAACCGTTTTCGGGCTCGACCAGCATGGCGAGGCGCAGCCGCGCCAGTGCCTGCGTTGGCGTCGCGAACCACTGCGGATCGTCGGCAATTGCGCGTAAATCATCGCGTTCGTCGCTGATCAAGATGCGGTCGGTGTCGCTCGACCAGCGGCGATCGTCATAGAGCGACAACACCACTTCGCCGAGATCCGCCGCCGCCTGAAAACCCCACGTGCGAGCCATCGGCGCGGGCAAGGCATCGATCACGCTCAGAACTTCCTTCCCATCGACGACCAGACCTAAACGCGGACCGCGTCGGCGCACTTCGACCAACCGGGGACCATGATCCACCGCTACCGCCGCGAGCAGTCGCGTCTGATCACCAGCGATGGCAATGTGAAAGGTCAAACGATCCGGTTGCCAATGGATCTCATAGCCCGACCCAGGTTGCGCACCTTCATGGAGCACCCAGCGCACGGCCGACGGTCCGCGCCGAAAATCCATCACGATGCGCCACGTCCACGTGTCACGCGGCACGCCCGCAGCCAACGTCGCCGATACCCGCGCGCGCGAGCGATCCGTCAACGTCGACGGTGGCTTGAGCCGCCACGCCGCATTGGCAGAGGCGAAGACCAGGATCGCCACCACCACCACCAGCCACACACGGCGTCGGATGATCATGCCCGCCTACGATCAGCGCCGGCGCTTGCCGCTACTGCGCTTGCCTGCGTCCTTCGCGCCTTCGCCACCTTTAGGTGCGCGGACACTCTTGGTCATTTTGCCCTTTTTCGGCGTCGTCGCCTTGGCCGGACGGGCCGGTCCCAAACGGGCGAGGTCAGCACTGATGCTTTCGCCGCCGCGTGGCTTGGCCGGAGCCGCCGAGGCGGAACGCACCCGGCGATCGGTCGCGGGCTTGGCTGCGCCATTGGCATCCGCTTCGCCATCCGCATCGGCAGCAGCGTTTTTCACCACCGTGCTCGGCGGTGGCAGGAAGCGATCCAAACCAAACGTCACTTCGCTGCGTTCGATGTCGACATTGTTGAGGATGATATCGACTTCGACGCCAGGGCCGAGGACCCGACCCGAACGCGAACCGACGAGCGAGAACCGCTCCGGCACATAGTTCCAATATTCGTCGCCCAAATCGCGCATCGGCAGGAAGCCTTCCATGCCGGTCTCCAACAACTGCACATACAGTCCGCCGCCATTGGCACCAGTGACCACGGCCGGAAAGCCTTCGCCCAACCGCGCCGCCAGATAGCGCGCGCATTTACGCGCATGCAAGGTGCGTTCGGCTTGTTCAGCGCGCTGTTCCAGACCACTCGATTGGCGACACAGCGCATCGAGGTATTCGCGGCGGATTTCGACGTCAGTGTAGTCCTTGAGCTTGAGCACGCGCTTGACCAGACGATGCACCAGCAAGTCGGGATAGCGGCGAATCGGACTGGTGAAATGGCAATAGCGCTCGAAGGCGAGGGCGTAGTGGCCGATATTCTCGACCGCGTACACCGCTTTCTTGAATGAACGCAGGCACATGAAATTCAGCACCAGACGTGCCGAGTGCGGCTCTTGCTCAAGACGCTTGAGGATGCGCTGCAAACCGAAGCGATCCTGGACCCCGGCGGCGTCGATGCCGTAAGCTTCGAGGATGCTGGCGAACTGCTCGGTGCGATCCGGATCGGGCTGCGCGTGAATGCGGTAGGTGACCGGAAAACCCTGCTGTTCAAGCCAGGTCGCGACGGCTCGGTTGGCCAACAGCATGCACTCTTCGATCAACTGGTGCGAAGCATCGGTTGATTCCTGGCGTACCATTTCGGGATTGCCTTCGGCATCCAACACGAAGCGATATTCGACCGAATAGAGATTGAGCGCGCCGGCTTTTTCACGCGCACGACGCAGACCCTGAGCGATGGTGCCGACTTGGCGCACCACCTCAATCAGGTCGGTTGGCCATTGCCCATCTTTCCCTTCGATGATGTCCAAGGCCTGCTCATAGGTCAGACGTTGACGCGAATGGATCACGGTTTCGCTCAGGCGCGTACCGACCAGCTTGAGCTGCTTGTCAAGTTCCATGAACACACTGAGCGCAAAGCGGTTCTGATTTGGCACCAGGCTGCACAGACCATTGGACAATACCTCGGGCAGCATCGGGATGACGCGGTTGATCAGATAGATCGAGGTCGCACGCGCTGCGGCTTCGGCATCGAGTGCCGTGCCTTCGCGCACGTAGTGGCTGACGTCGGCGATGTGCACGCCAAGGTTCCAACCGCCACCGGGGCGCGGTTCGAGACTGATCGCGTCGTCGAAATCCTTCGCCGTTTCCGGATCGATGGTGAAAATCAGCTTTTCACTGAGATCTTCGCGCTGACCCAAGGGCAATTTGGCAGGGAATGCCGCCGCTTCGCGTTCGACCTCTTCGGGAAACGGACCGGGCAGATCATGCACCAACGAGGTATAGGTAAAGTCGGTGACTTCCGGCGTATTCGCCGCGAGCACGCCATCGATGATCACCCCGGCCTGGCCGTCAGCGCCGATGGTCAAGGTGCCGCGCACGCGATCACCCGCGCGATAGGCGTTATCGAAAGCCGAGGTGGTAGCCAGCACCGGCAATTCACCTTCGCGGCGATTGTCGGGCACGAAGACTTTGCCGCTGGGGCGAATATTGATCAAGCCGACGACGACGCGACCGGCGCGGCGCAGAATGCGCGTCACCAAGGCTTTGTTGTCTTCGGAGATCATGACTTGGCAGACGTCGCCAATGCGCGCGCCAATGGTCATGCGCGCATCGACCGGCACCGGATCGCCCTCGGGCAACCGCGCGACCATGCCGCCGCCATTCTCGCTCGCTTCCAATACCGCGGCGTGTTCACCGCCAGCTCCTGATGGCTGATAGCGCCCGGGACGGGTCTCAAGCACTTTGCCTTGCGTCACCAATTCACGGAAATGGCTGCCGAGGGCGCGCGCGCCATCGCCCGACAAGCCCAGCAGACGCGCGACTTGCGCGGTGGTGCCGCCACCGGGAATGGTGGCCAGCGCACGCAGCACGGCGTCGCCATCGATGTCCGGCAACGGACCGGCGGGAGCACGGGAACGCGAGGAGCCACCACGACGTGGGCTGGTGGTAGCGGGGCGGGAAGAGCCCCCAGAATGCTTGGGGCGGCGAGGGGCCATGCGGCGCGATATCCTTGTCAGCACCCGGCTTCTGACCGTCATGGTCGGCAGCGGGGCTCGCAGCATCGTCACAGGCATGGGCGTCCCGCAACCCCCGGTCCGGTGTGAGGGCGCTAGTCCAAGCCGCTGGTCAACCTATAACGCCAGCGTATGACTTCCGGCTGGAAAGATGCAGAACGCACACACAATCCCCGGCGTCATGCTCAGAGGCCCTCTTCCAGCGACTGATCAGCTGCTATCGGCCCTGACCGTGGCCCGGCTCGGCAGTTTTACCAAAGCCGCGCAAGAGCTGGAGCTGAGCCAGCCAGCGCTCAGCCGCCAAGTGATGGGGCTCGAGAAGTCCCTCGGCGTGCGCCTGTTCGACCGCGTCGGCCGCGCCGTGCGCCTGACCGCGAGTGGCGAAGAGCTGGTCAGCCGCTGCGGCCCCCTGCTCGAGGAACTCAATCGCGTCACCAGTAACCTGGCGGCGGCCAGCGGCACGACCTCGGGCCGCGTGCGCTTGGGCGCCGCGGAAAGCGTCGCGGTCAATTCGCTGCCGGGCATTCTGCGCCCGTACTTGGCCGCCAACCGCCGGGTGAATCTGCGCCTGATCTGTCGCACCAGCGAGCGCCTGCCCGACATGGTGGCCTCGGGCGAGATCGATCTCGCGGTGTGCGCGGTCGAATTCGAACCGCCCGGCCTGCGCTGCATTCAGCTGTGGGCAGAAGAACTGGTGCTGGTGCTGCCGGTATCGCATCCGGCGCGCAGTCGCTCGATCGTCAGCTATCTGCACGAAGAATTCATCCTGCTGCCCGGCACCACGGTGACGCGCCGCTTGCTCGATCGCGCCCTCGCCGAGGGCAATCACGAACTCCGCGTCGTACTCGAACACGACAGTCCGGAAGTGATCAAAGCCATGGTCATCGCTGGCCTCGGGCTGGCGATCCTGCCCGAGCCCTGTGTGCGCAAAGAGACCCGCCGGGGTGAACTCGCCGCGTGGCCGCTGTCGGATCTGCGCGTGGTGCGTCAAGTCGTGGCCACCACCGATCCCCGCCGGCAACCGTGGCCGGCGGAAACAGCGCTGCTGGAGGCGTTGCAGCGGTATGGGCGCTGAGAGCGGCGAGGGGCGAGCAACGAGTGGCGAGGCTTCGTGCGGGGGATGAACGCTGTGGATGGGGACGCTGAGTGCGGCGAGTGGCGAGCGGCGAGTAGCAAGGCTGCGTGCGGGATGAACGCTGTGGATGGGGACGCTGAGTGCGGCGAGTGGCGAGTGGCGAGGC
>CAYQAQ010000054.1:0-8203 GCA_964415495.1 uncultured candidatus Brocadiaceae bacterium
TGTCCGACACCATCCGCACCGTCGATGTGCTGCGCGAGCAGGAGATGCTCGACTGCCTGGTGATGGTGCACTACCACATGGGCAGCCAGATCCCCAACATCGGTTCGATCCGCGCTGCGGTGACCGAAGCTGTGCGCGTCTATGTCGATCTCGCCAAAGAGGGCGCCGCCATGGGCATCCTCGACATCGGCGGTGGTTTGGCCGTCGACTATGACGGCTCGCACACCAATTTCGCCGCCAGCCGTAATTACGACATCAAAGAATACTGCGCTGACGTCGTCGAAACGGTGATGGCCGCCTGCGACAAGGACGGCATCGCCCACCCGACGATCATTAGCGAAGCCGGACGCTTCCTGGTCAGCTATTCGTCGGTGCTGTTGTTCAACATTCTTGACGTCCTGCGCTTCGACGCTGCGCCTATTCCAACCGCCCTGCCGGAAGATTCACCGCACATTCTCAAGTCGCTGTTCGATATCGCCAAATCGATCACCCCAAAGAACGTGCAGGAATGCTTCAACGACGCGGTCTACTTCCGCGACGAAGTGCGTACTGCGTTCACTCACGGCGTGATCACCTTGCGCCAGCGCGCGCTCGGTGAGCAGTTGTTCTGGCACTGTGCGCGCCGCGTGTCACAGGAATGTCAGCTGCTCAAGCAGGTGCCGGAGGAACTGACCAATCTCGACAACGTGCTCTGCGACATCTACTACGGCAACTTCAGTGTATTCCAATCACTGCCGGACTCGTGGGCCATCGGCCAGCTCTTCCCCGTCATGCCGATCCATCGCCTCAATGAGCGCCCGTCGCGCAACGCGACCTTCTCGGACATCACCTGTGATTGCGACGGCAAGCTCGATGCCTTCATCGATCTGCATGACGTGCGCAAAACGCTGCCCGTACACGAAGTCACCCGTGGTGAGCCCTATCTGATGGGCGTCTTCCTGGTCGGCGCCTACCAAGAGACCCTGGGCGATCTGCATAACCTGTTCGGCGACACCAACATCGTCTCGGTCAAGCTCGACGCCGATGGCCACATCGACTACACCAGCGAAGTGAAGGGTGACTCGGTCGAAGACGTGCTGACTTATGTCGAATACGATCCTAAGGATCTGATCGCCATGTTCCGCGATCGCGCCGAACGCGCCGTGCGCGAAAAGCGCATCAGCCCGCAAGAACGTCGCCAGATCGTCGAGGCCTATGCCAACGGCATGCTCGGCTATACCTACTTCGAACACTGAACCTTTCCCGGCAACCGCCCTGCACGGGCCCCCGCAACCCGCAACCCGAAACCCGAAACCATGTCCAAAGTCCTCATCATCGGCGCCGGTGGCGTCGGCGGCGTCGTCGCTCACAAGTGCGCGCAAGTGAAGTCGGTCTTTACCGACATCATGCTCGCCAGCCGCACCAAGGCGAAGTGCGACGCGATCGCTGCCGACGTCAAGAAGTTGCAAAAGCGCACCATCCAGACCGCGGCCCTCGATGCGGACAACCCGAAGAACACGGTCAAGCTGCTGAAGCAGTTCAAGCCTGATCTGGTGATTAATGTCGCCCTGCCCTACCAGGACTTGGCGATCATGGATGCCTGCCTGGAAGCCGGGGTGCATTACCTCGATACCGCGAACTATGAGCCGAAAGACAAGGCCAAGTTCGAATACAAATGGCAGTGGGCCTATCAGAAGAAGTTCAAAGACGCTGGTCTGACCGCGATCCTGGGCTGCGGCTTTGATCCCGGCCAGACCAACATTTACTGCGCCTACGCTCAGAAGCACCACTTCGACGAGATCCACACCGTCGACATCATGGACTGCAACGCTGGCAGCCACGGCAAGGCCTTCGCCACCAACTTCAATCCCGAGATCAATATCCGCGAGATCACCCAACGCGGCAAATATTGGGAAAAGGGCAAGTGGAAAGAAACCGACCCGCTGTCAGTGCACACGCCCTTTGATTTCGCCGAGTGCGGGGTCAAGGATATGTACCTGATGTACCACGAAGAGCTGGAGAGCTTGGCCAAAAATCTCAAAGGTCTGCAACGCATCCGCTTCTGGATGACCTTCGGTCAAGAATACCTGACCCACCTGCGCGTGCTCGGCAATGTCGGCATGACCTCGATTGCCCCAATCGACTATGAAGGCAAGCAGATCGTCCCCCTGCAATTCCTCAAAGCGGTGTTGCCCAAGCCGGAATCGCTGGGCAAAGGCTACCGTGGCAAAACCAACATTGGTTGCTGGATCGAAGGCGTGAAGAACGGCAAGAAGCGCCGCTATTACATCTACAACGTCTGCGATCACGCCGCCTGCTATAAAGAAGTGCGCTCGCAGGCGATCTCCTACACCACCGCCGTCCCTGCCATGCTCGGCGCCAAGCTCTTGCTCGACGGCGTGTGGAAGCAGCCCGGCGTGTGGAACGTCGAACAGCTCGATCCCGATCCCTTCATGGAACAGATCGGCAAGCACGGTCTGCCGTGGGTCGAGACGTGGCCGAAGAAGGGGCATCCGGTACCGTAATTGCCCCGGTCCGGAAGTCCGGAAGTCCGGAAGTCCGGAAGTCTCTTTTGCCTGGGGTCGAGTGGTTCGACCTAGGCGTCACCAACCGGTTGATCCCTGGTCCGAAGTCTCGCCCCATCAAGGGCACGACTTCCGGACTTCCGGACTTCCGGACTTCCGGACGTTCTCATGATTCCTGAAACCGACATCCCCGACCTCGACTGGACCACGGTGCCCAGTCCCTGCTTCGTGGTCGACACGCGGCTGGTCGAGCGCAATGCGCGACTGCATGCGCATGTGGCGAAAGAGAGCGGCGCAAAAGTCCTGCTCGCGCTCAAGGGCTTCGCGATGTGGAGTGTTTTCCCCTTCATTCGGCCGCATCTGAGCGGCTGCTGTGCGTCGGGTCCGATCGAAGCACAGTTGGCGCGCGAGAAGTTTAACAAAGAGGTCCACACCTACGCCGTGGCCTTCACGGAAGAGGACGTGCGCGAGTCGCTGGCCTTCAGCGATCACATCGTGTTCAATTCGCCCGCACAGCTGAAGCGCTTCTTGCCCCTGGTGCGCGCGCACGACAGGCACATCGAAGTCGGCCTACGCATGAATCCGCAGTATTCGGAGGTCGAAGTCGATCTCTATAATCCTTGCGCCTTGGGCTCACGACTCGGTACGCGCCACGATCAGATGGGCGAAGACGTGCCAGCGCTCCTCGATGGCCTGCACTTCCACGTCATGTGCGAGCAGGGATCTGACACCTTGGAACGCGTGCTGGCCGCGGTCGAGGAGCGCTTCGGCGATCTGCTCCCCCAGATGAAATGGGTCAACTTCGGCGGCGGTCATCACATCACCAAAGCGGACTATGACGTCGACCATCTGATTGAGGTCATTCGCGGTTTCCGCGCCCGCCATCCGCATCTCCAGGTGTATCTGGAGCCAGGGGAAGCCCACGGCCTCAACACCGGCGTGCTGGTCGGCAGCGTGCTCGACATCGTCCACAATGGCATGCCGGTGGCGATCCTCGACGTCTCCGCCACGGCGCACATGCCCGATACCCTGGAAATGCCGTATCGCCCGACCATTCATGGCGCTGGCGATACCGGCGCGACTCCGCACACCTACCGCCTCGGCGGTCCGACCTGTCTGGCCGGTGACGTCATCGGCGACTGGTCGTTCCCCGCGCCGCTGACCGTCGGCCAGCGCATCGTCTTCGCCGACATGGCGCACTACACCATGGTCAAAACCACGATGTTCAACGGCGTCAAACATCCCACCATCGCGACCTGGGATGGGCTCACGTTGAAAGTCATCCGCCGCTTTGGGTATGAGGATTACGCCAGTCGGTTGTCGTGAATCATTGCCACGGTCCTGCGTCCTGCGTCTTGTGGCACCGCGTTGTGTGCGGCTATGAGGTCGCAGACATCGTAGGGGAAAAATCGCCTTTTTCTTCTGACCCAAGCACAGGAGACACAGGACGCGCATCCTAAGCCATCTCAAACCCTCGTTCGCGTCAACCGCAACGCTACCGTGCTGCCAAACAAACGCGGCGGTTCTTCGTGATGCCAGCCGGAGCCATCGGCGATGCGCGGAACCCCCTCTAAACCAGCCGGGCTGCGACCGCCGCCCAGCGTGGTCGCGCCGATATATATTTCGAGTCGATCATAGCAATCAGCTGCCAGCCAGGCGTGGTGAATGCGCGCTCCACCTTCGACCAGCACTTCATTGCAGCCAAGTGTACCCAGACCGTCTAAGACTTGATGCGGATCGTGCGGATCGCTCAGCGGCAGCAGGCTGCCACCCTCAGCCACCAACAGTTCGCCCATATCAGGAGGCGGATCGCTGCACGCAACCAAGAGCGGCTGCGCGGTCGCGCTGCGCACCAAGCGCGAACCGGGATCAAGATCGGCGTCCGCTGCCATCACGATACGCGTCGGTCCCGGATCAGTGCCATGCAAACGCGGCCGCGTTGCTGCCAATAAGGGATCATCAGCGATAGCAGTGCCATGACCGATAATGATGGCATCAAAGACGCGACGACGCCGACGTGACAGCGCCAAGGCCTGGGCGTCACTGATCCATTTGCTGTCACCCGTATGGGTGGCGATGCAGCCATCGACGGTCATCGCCCACTTGCCGGTCACGCGCGGGCGACCCTGACGTAAGCGCGTGAGAAACCCGCCGTGCACGTGCTCACCGAGATCGCGACACAGCCCAACGCGATAGGCGATACCGGCGGGCTCGAACCAGCCCCACGGATCGTCTTGCTCAGGATCATCGACGCAGGCAAAGACCACGGCGACATGCGCCGCGATCAAGGCCTGCACGCAGGGCGGTTGACGTCCGTGCTTGGTGCAGGGTGCCAGCGTCACGTAGACGGTCGCGCCAGCAGGATCATTGCCGCGTGCGGCGCAGTCCGCTAAGGCGACGACTTCAGCATGGGCTTGGCCGCAGACGCTGTGGCGACCTTCGCCGATGACCTGGCCGTCTTTAACGATGACGCAGCCGACACCGGGGTTCGGCCACGTCATGCCCAGGCTCAGCGTTGCCAACCGCAAAGCTCGGTACATGAACCGTTCATCAGGTGTTCTGTGCGTGCTGGCCATGGCGTCGGCAGAGCATCCTAGCGAGCCCCATCGCCCAGGAAAAGCCACCGTTCAGGGGGATTCGACGACTGGGGCCCCAGGAGCAGCCGCCGCGCCACGCTGGTCTTTGGCAATGCGATCGAGCACGCCATTGACGAGGCGCGCCGTATTGGCCTCGGTGCCGTAGCGCTTGGCGAGTTCGATATATTCGTTGATCGCCACTTTGGCCGGTGTCGAGTCGCGGCAATACAACAGTTCGACCGCGCCGAGACGCATGATCGCGCGGTCGATGACGGCGAGACGACCGATGGTCCAATTGACCAAACGCTGATCGATCGCGGCGTCAATCGCTGGCCGCTGGCCACGGAACAGCTCGAACAAACTGAAAGCGAAAGCGCGGCCTTCGTCATCGATATTACGCAGATCATCGTCCGGCACGAGCTGGCAACCCGCCTGCTCTTCATAGCGGTTCTGCTCGAAGCTGTAGACCAACAGCACGGCCAGCGCGCGACCGCGGGTGCGCGCGCCGCGCTGGCGACGAATGCCGGTGCCTTCTTGCGCCACGGTCACAGCTGCCGCAACAAGTTGATCATTTCGATCGCCGTCACCGCGCCATCAAAGCCCTTATTGCCCGCCTTTCCGCCAGCACGCGCCCAGGCCTGCTCGGTGGTGTCGGTGGTGAGCACGCTGAAGACGATGGGAATCCCGGTCGCCTGCTGGACGGATGCCAGCGCCTTAGCCGCTTCGCCGGCGACGTAATCGAAATGCGGGGTCTCGCCGCGAATCACTGCCCCACAGGCGATAACCGCGTCGAACTTCTTCGACTCGGCCAGCTTCTTGGCGACTAGGCCGAGCTCCCACGACCCCGGGCACCACACTTCGGTAATGGTCTCGTCGGCCACGCCATGGCGAACGAGGCCATCCCGGGCTCCAGCGACCAACTGAGCCACGATCTGGCTGTTGAAGCGCGCGGCGGCGATGGCAATGCGGTGACCCTGACCGTTCAGGGGCGCCGAGATGGGCGAGGCGGGCGATTTCGGCATTGGCAAAGATCCTTAGGCGCTGCAGACAGCGGCGTGGCAGCCTAGGGGTTCAGGCGGGAAGGCAATCCCAGGGTAGGCGGCTGTAGCGCGCCACCTCCTTCCGCTCCGGAAGACCAATCAGGGCTGCGTCGGGTCTGAAACCGCCGAAACCCGGAGGCCGAGCGCTTCCGTCGCCTTGACGATGGCACCCGGTGGGGCCAGAAGGCAGCCCACTAGTCCATCAGCATCATATACTTCGTGACAACGTTCCAATCGGCCCGCCTCAACAAGGGCTTGATCGATGAGCGGGAATAAGTCCGACCCCATCACATGGGTTTGCGTCATTTCATACCAACGTCCACCATGTTCGAAGCCGACGGTGAACTTTTGCCCGACATCGACCTCAGCAGTGCGGCCGGGCTGGAATGGACTCCCTGGCTTGCTCCACTGCGGGATCACCTGATCGAAATTAGCTTCAAGATCGTAGTCATAGCGGATGGCATGACCGGACTGCCGAGGGAGTTCCAACCACATCGCAAAAGGATCACCGTCATAGCTATGCTCAAGGAGTTCCGGCAGCGAATAGTCCGGCATGTGCGGCAGAATGCAGCTCTCCACACTGACCTGCAGCGCCCGTCGAAGGTCGATCCCTTGGAGGAGCCACAACCATCCTTGCGAGGTCGCATCACCCCCATGGCATGCCGACTTTTGGCGATCGTCCTCGACGCGGTCGCTGAGCAGCTCAGCTATCCCGATCTGCCGACCTTCGCCAAACAGTTCCGCGCCGTTACCGGCCAACCCCGGGAACGTGGCGGGCCGGCTGGTAAGTCAGATTGCTGCCGCTGCCGCGGCCGGTGCCACCGCCGTGACCGCATCGCCGACCTCGCGCATCCACGCCGTCAACCGTTCGCGCAGCCGCAGACGCTCACCGGCATAAGCCGGATCGGCGACGAGATTGCGCAGTTGGTGCGGGTCGGCGGCATTGTCGTACAGCACGGTCTCGCTCCACGCACCGCTCGGGCTAGTCGGCTCACCACCACCGACATCGGTGGCGGCGATGGCGTAGGTCCAGCCCGCCTCGCGAATGGCACGGCCGCAGTGGCACTCGCTGATCTGGAGGAATGCAGCATCTGCCCCGCCGGTCGCAAGATCGCGGCCGGCCATGGCGCGCGGGGCCTTCAGCCCGGCAGCGCCCAGCACCGTGCGCGGCAGGTCGATGAGACTGGCCATCGAGGTGTCGACCCGACTGCCGGTAAAGCCGGGTCCGTGGATGATCAGCGGGATGTGCACCGAGGCGTCGTGCGGCGAGCGCTTGTACTCGGCATTGCGGGTGCGGAAGTGGCTGCCGTGGTCGGCGGAGTAGATGACCACGGTGTCCTCCCAGGCGCCGAGCTGCTCGAGCAGCGCGCGGATGCGTCCGACGTTGGCGTCGAGCGCATGGCAGCAGCCGAGATAATCCGGGTAGTTGACCTCCCAGTCGCCCTGGCCGCGATGGGCCGCGAGATCACCCGGCGCAACATAGTCCTTCCAGCGCTCCTTGGATCCTTCCGGTCCTTCGTAGCAGTTGCGGTCATTCTGATGGTGCGGCTCAATCCAACTGATCATCGCCGCGAACGGTCGCGCCGGATCACGGCCGTGTTCCAACCACTGCAGCAACTGGTCGGTGCAGCAGTCAGCGCGGAAGCGGTCGGGCGGGAACTCCACCGTGCGACCTTCAGCGTCGAACATATGGCCGCCGTAGCCATGACTGGTGAATTCGAGCACATCGCTGGAGACCCAAGCATCGCGCCAACCGCCACGCAGATCGGCAGGAACCGGTAGGACGCGATGATTCATCGCCTCGCCATCCCGCCCCCTGCCCGCCTCGTCCGTGGCCAGATGCCATTTGCCGAAGTAGCCGGTCTGGTAGCCGGCATCACCGAGGTGGTGCGCGATGGTTTTGGCGTCGCGCGGGAGAGCACGGCCGTTGACGTGGCAGCCGAGATCAGTGGGCCAGCGCCCGGTCTGTAATGCCGCCCGCGCCGGGCCGCACACCGGCTGGCAGGTGAAGGCGTGCTGCACCAGGGTGCCGCGCCGCGCCAGCGCATCGAGATGCGGCGATACCGGCAGCGGCTGGCCGTAG
>CAYQAQ010000054.1:8213-11534 GCA_964415495.1 uncultured candidatus Brocadiaceae bacterium
CGCCGGGCCGCACACCGGCTGGCAGGTGATGGCGGTGGCGAAGCGCACACCCTCACCGGCCAAGCGGTCAAGGTTGGGCGTGATCGGCAGGGGCTGCCCGTAGCAGCCGCAGGTGTCGGCCCGTTGCTGATCGGCAAAGAGGATGAGGATGTTCGGACGGCCCATGGCTGGATCTCCTACTGGCAACTTACCCTGGGAATTCCACGATATCCATGGACGATCCCGCATGAACCTGGATGTTTTGACACGACTGACGCGCGAACGCCGGACCCTCGTCCGACCCGCCGATGCCGCCCTCGCCGGACTGCGCCTGCACGTCATCGGTACCAACCGCTTCGATCCCCCGCAGGGCCAAGACCTCGACCGTCGGGACAATATCCACCACCACCTGACCTGGATCGCGGCTGGTCAGGTCCTGGTGCGCGCGCCGGGACCGCAGCGGCTGGCAAACCCGGGCGACTTGTTGGTGCTGCCCAGCGGCACGACCCACCGCTATGCCTCGACGACGGTGCGCGGCTGGCGCACCCTGTTCATCGTCTTCGCGTGTCCTGACCTTACCAGCATCGGCCTGCGCCCGGGCATCATGCGCCCTTCACCGGCCGCGGCGCGCGCTCTGGCTGCCTTGGCGACGTTGGCAGCGACACCCGGCAGCACCGGCCTGCGCTTGGTGGCTGGTCTAACCGCCGTATTCGCCGAGTTGGCCGACAGTCTTCCGCCACGACGCTCCGACCTCGCCGCCGAGCAGCTCGCCGAGCGGATCCGCACCGATCCGCTGCGCGCCTGGGATCTGCCGACGGAAGCCACCGCATCTGGGGTCTCGTGGTCCACTCTGCGCCAGGCATTGCGCCGGCGCACGGGACTTTCACCCGAGCGGCTGCTGCGCAGCGCCCGCTTGGCGGCTGGCGCCCAGGCGCTCATAGCCGGTGAGCGCGTCACGGTCGCGGCTGAAGCAGCTGGTTTCGCCGATCCCTTCCACTTCAGTCGGTTATTCCGCCGCGCCTACGGCGTGGCGCCGCGCGACTGGCGTGAACTCGGCGGTTGATGGGTCACTATCCGCGCGTCACAGGAGACGCAGAGACGCCGAGGAAATGCCGAGCAGCGGCTCTCACAATCGCGGCAACGTCAATGAGTACCTACTCATGGCGCGGCTCGTCGAGGGCACCCCTCTTGCGGATGCACGCACCGAGATCCTGCACATGGCAGAGGTCGAATGGGAGCACGAGCAGACTTTGCTCGATGCCATCCGCGATCATCCCTGGCTCGCTTGGTTCGAACGCTGGTTCGGTTGGGGAGCGACGCAGCGGTTGAACACCTGAATGCCGGAGCCGCAAAAACTGCGATAAAAGCTCGATCTCTGACGAATCTGGCATCGCTTGGCCTGACCAAGTCACGATCGTAGGAAACGTTCCAGCAGCAGATCATCCAACTGGCGTCGACCATCGACCAGGGACACGACCCAGACTGTGTTCTCACCGATGCGATAAAGCAGTCGCCAGGGACCGATCACGCGTTCGCGATACGCGGTCACGCCGTGGAATTTCAATTCCGGCACGATGCGACCGCGTAACGGCAGAAGCCCTAAACTCTTGGCCGATGCTTCGATGGCATCAAGTACCTTCATTGCATTAATTGGATCACGCTCCAGGAGATAGTCGACGATCTCATCCAAATCGCTTTTTGCCGTCGCCGCCCATTCCACCGCGTAGTGGGACTTGCTACTCTTGGCCATCAGGTCTTGTGGTGTGTGCCAACGTGGGCCCGGATGCGGGTACGGGCTGCGGTGAAGACCTGGTTCTGTGAGACCGTACGTCCTGCGGCAATGTCATGATCACCCATGGCCACTAATTTCAGGAGAGCCAAGGCATCGCGGGTACGCTGGTACGATTCATGATCGACGATGACTGCGGACGGCACTCCGCTTTGGGTGATGGTGACGGGATCATGGGATTCGCGCAGTCGGTCGAGCACCTCCGCGAGGTGTGCCTTGACGTACGAAACGGGCTGGGTGGTGGGCATGGATGGGATCCGCGAGTAGGTCTATTACCTGTACCACATTTTGACCTATCCGCAATCCCAGACTGCGGAGCACCACTCCATCTGCTGTCATTCACTGCAGCGGTATATGAGCTCCACGTCCCGGTTGAAGAACTGGGATGAGAGCCCTGATGAGGCCGAAGCGACGCTCACCCGCGAAACAGGATCACCCGCCCCGGACAACTCATCTCCAGCACGATGACCTCGCCCTCGGCCCGAAACGGACCATGCACCTCGCCCGGTGGGCGGCTGGCGTAAGTGCCGGGTTCCAGCCAGCGATCGATGGCGGCGTCGTAGAGGCGACCGCTGACGATGAAGACCTCTTCCGGATAGTCGTGCACCTTCGCGCCACCGGCGGTGGTGTCAGCGCCGGTGGCGAAGCGGGTCAGGCGGGTGTAATCGCCGGTGGCGGGATCGGCGGTGAGCGTGCACTGCCAGAGCACGCCTTCCCAACCGGGCACGGCTTCCCAGCCGCTGGCGTTTGACGCCAGCGGGTTCCAGTACGGGATCGCGGTTTTCATGGCTCAGCCCGTGGCGGTGTGGTAGTCGAGTTTGCCAGCGACGTAGCCGACACGATTGATCGCGTCGAGATAGGCGATGGCCGACGCGTGCACGATGTCCGTCGACAGACCTTTGCCGCCGATGACGACCGGCTCGGCGCCGGGCGTCGGAGCGAGGCGGGCGCGAATGCTGACTTCACCCTGGGCGTCGCCGCCGCGCGTCACGGCGCGCAGGCGATAGTCTTCGACCACACCTTCTATTCCGGTGATGCGGTTCAGCGCCTTGACCACCGCATCCACCGGACCGTCGCCGGTGGCGGCGTCGGTGACGGCTTGGTCGCCCTTGCGCAGGGTGACCGTGGCGGTGGCAACCGCAGCGGTGCCGGCTGACGTCTGCAGGTAGTCCAGAGTCCACAGGTTGCGGGTGGCGCCCCGCAAACTTTCTTCGACCAAGGCGATCAGGTCGCCGTCGTAGACTTCCTTTTTGCGATCGGCCAAGGTCTTGAAAGCGTCGAAGACCTTGCCCATTTCTTCGTCGCTGACGGTGATGCCTAAATTTTCCAGGCGCTTGCTCAGCGCGGCGCGGCCGGAGTGCTTGCCCAGCACCATGTTGGTGGTCGGCACACCGACGCTCTGCGGGGTCATGATCTCGTAGCACTCGGGATTCTTGATCATGCCGTGCTGATGGATGCCGCTCTCATGCGCGAAGGCGTTGTCGCCGACAATGGCTTTATTGCGCTGCAAGGGCAGGCCGGTGATCGACTGCACCAGACGCGAAGCGCCGTAC
>CAYQAQ010000055.1:0-11514 GCA_964415495.1 uncultured candidatus Brocadiaceae bacterium
CCCAATGCAGCACCGCTAACGCCCAACGTGACCACGGGATCGCCGGCGTGTCGACCGCGATGACCGTCAGCAGTCCGCCGGCATCATCAGCTACTTGTTGACCGCTGCGCCGACCGCGCAGCCAGCTGCCAGGTGGCGACGTCAGGTCCAAATGCTCAGGGCCGATCTCGCTCGCGCGCGCCTGCTGCGTACGCACCGATCCGCTGGCATCGCTCCAGGTGACGGTGCTGCGATGGCGGACACTCGGCGTTTCGCTGCCATGACCGGTCCAGAAGCCGTCGATGGCATGGCGGAACTCCGGGTCCAGCGCATCCGGGATCTGTCCGTTTTCTATGCCGAGATACGGTCCGCGGGGCACCGCCACGGTGCCACTCTCGTGCACATAGGCCTGGAGGTCGCTGCCAGTGCTCAGCTTGCGCGCTGGTCCGGAGATGGTGGTGGCAAAGACCCGGTTGAGACCGCTGGAGACCACGCCGCCGATAATGAACAGCATGGCAACGACGATCAGCAATTCGCGGCGTGCCAGGCGAAAGCGACCCAGCACGGGATTGATCACGGCACCAAAGGCGATGACCAAGAACAGCACGCCGATCGGCAGATGCTGGCTGTAGAAGAACGTGTTGCGGAAGCACCAATCATTGATGGGCACTACCACCGCCACCAGGGCAGAGAGCAGCAAACCGAGCACCAGCGCGCGGGGAGTCATGCAACCGCCCAGCCTGGAGCCCGAACTCGTGTCCGTGAGCCCGAGCCGTTCCGATCCACACCGATGGGCTCACACACTGCTTGCTGCAGCGCGGATTCACGCGGCAGCAGACGTCCGTCTACCCTGGCAAGAAACGCACATTGATCGGTAGCTTGTAATCGAAGACCAAGCCAGCGATCAAGCCGATGATCAAGAAGATGCCGGCGATAGCCGCCTCGGCGGCGATCAGGCCCATGGCGGCCGGTTTCATGCGGCCGTACAGCTGCATACCGCCGTAGCGCATCACCAGCACCTTGAGCAGCCAGCCGATGAAGAAGCTGAACCAGATCTTGAAGACCGGATAGCTAGCCATGATCAACACGCCGATCGGGTGCACCGGCCACCACGACCATGCCAAACGGGCGACGCCCAAGCCGGCAGTCGTCACCGCACCAGCGCCGTACGCGTAATAGGTCGAATCCGATACCGGCGTGCCGCCTTGGGCGTGGCTCCCGACGGGGCCCAAGCTGCCCATGAAGGGACCTGGGCGCCACCAGCCATCCAGCGCCTGTTGACCGCTCTGACCGTAGGCGCACCACAGCATGCTGGCACCCGCCACAACGGTGCCGACAGCCACCACCAGTAAACTGATGGTGGTCCAGGGTAATCGACGCACGCCAGCCTTTTCGCCGAGATATTCGGCATTGGTGGCAAAGGGCACCAGATGCTCGCGCGTATCGGCGCACAAGGTTTGCGCCAACATGGTTAACGGAATCATGGCTGCCATCGGCGCGGCAAAACCAGTCAGCGAATAGATCAGGCCATTGAGGTTCCAGGCCAACGGCGTTTGCATGAAGGGAATACCTGCCTCGGCGACCAAACGGCCCAAGACCAGGCCAATGCCGAGATAGCACAATGCGGCGATACAGGCATGCGAGAAATAGGCGCCCAAGGCCGTCATCGCCAACACCAGGCCCAGCGCGCTGAGCAGGAAGGCCCAGGTGATCGGACGCAATTCGCGCAACAGCGGATCATCGGTGGGAATAAAGGCCGCTTTCAGGAGGCGCAGGTAATAGTTGCGTCCGATCCACAAAATGAGCAGGCACTCGATGAACCAGCCGCCCATGCTGAACTTTGACGGCAGGTTGCCTTCCAGAGCCACGCCCTGTTCCCGGACCAGCGCGTAGATGGCATTGCCGAAAATGAAGCAGAACCACACGCTGAAACTGATGTCAGCCGGCAGGAAGAAGACCAGGCCGATGATGCTGAAGAACAAGGTCGGCGTCAGATAGGCCCAGGTGGCGTAACCGAGATTGAACGGCGAGGTTTGACCAAAGGACTGATGCAGCGCGATCTCTACGGGAATTTTGAATGGCAGCAGGCCCAGCTGTTCCAACGGGTGGGAGAGCAGCCATATCGACACGATGCCGAAGGCGATCCAGAAGGCGCGCTGCAGGAAGACCGGCGACAAGCGCTGGCCCGGAGCTGGATCTTGGACGAACTGCACGATGACATTGGCGATCGGATAGGTCAGACGTTCATTGTGGACCCACTGGTGCCGCACCAACGCCGCCATGGCGATAAAGCAGATAACGGCGGAGCCGATAAGCGGAATCCAGGCCAACAAGGCCTGCGCCCACAACGCCCACGGAATGCCGGGAGCCTGTACGGACACCACGGTCATTGCACCACTGGGACCCTCGACCGTGACACCGGCGCGCTGCCCCAGCAAAGCACGACCGATGGGGCCCTCGAGATCGAGTACCTCCTCACCGCCCCCGAGGCCGCCGCTGAGTGCCGTCTGGGTTCGCGTTACGCCCGCGGCATCCGTCCAGGTCACTTTGGCGCGATGGGTCACCGATGGCGCACCAGCACCCAGGCCCTGATGGAAACCATCAATGACGTAACGGTAATCGGGATCATTGATGTCCGGCAAGGTGCCGTCCTCGGGCATGCCGAGATAGGGTCCTTGCGGCAAGCGGACCTTGCCGTCTTCATCGATATAACTGACCAACTCGGTCGATCCCGGCAACGACTTGGCCGGGCCGACAATGATCGGCGGGAAAACCCGCATCAGACCACTTGAGGCCACGCCGCCGAGCACCAGCAACATGGCTACCATCACCAACATTTCGCCCGTTCGGTAGCGGAAGCGGCCCAACAGCGGATTGACGACGACCCCCATCAGGACCACGAACAAGAACACCACGACCGCCAAATGCTGGCTGTACATCATGGTGTTCTTGAGCAGCCAATCGTTGATCGGCGTCAGCAGCGCAACGCTCACCACCAGGGCAAAGCCCGAGAGCACTGCCCGTAAAGTCACCGCCTTACCAGGGGCTGCACCAGGGGCTTGGGCGGGGTCGGATTTCGGCAAGGGTTCGTCGCTCATGTCGCTCCATCAGCTGCGAGAGGCTGACACCGATAGCGAGTCGGCCCTCACACACCAGCCGCAAAAACCCTTTCGGGCGTAGAATGTGACAGGCGCAATGGTTTACGACGCGAGATGACGGCGCCGCCAGCGGGCGGGAGCCACCCCCATCTGGACGGTGAACACTTGGGTAAAATGGTGCCGATTGGCGAAACCACAGGGTTCAGCGATGCGTTCGATCGGCTTGGTCGAATCCAACAGCCGTTCGGCCGCCTGGGCCACCCGCCGGGTCTGGCGATAGCGCTCGGGCGTCAGCCCGAGCTGGCTCTTAAAGCGACGGGCCAAGTGGGCCGGGCTTAGGCCGGGCTTAGGCCGGGCTTAGGCCGACCTCGGCCGCGATCTGGGTGAAGGCAATCCCCTCGCCGCTGCGGCCGTCGAGGATCTCAGGTGCGCGCTGCACCGGGTCGCCCGCCTGGTCGATCGCGAGGACCTGCCGCGTCGTTCACGCTGCGCGCCAACCACGCTAGCCGATCCAGAATCAGCCCGGCCAGGTCCAAGCGACCCAGATAGGATCCACCCCACTGCTAGCACGCCGCACGCAGCCGCGGCAGCGCTCCCGTCATCACCGGCAGCACGACCGGCTGCGCCAGGGCGATCCCCAAATCCGACTGCGCGGCAGCACCATCGCGCTAAGCGCCAGGATCCTGGCGCAGCGCGTGAGCCAAAGCGTCGGGATCAGCGAGCAGAATCGGCGCGAGACGGGGATCAGCGAGAACGGCGCCGTGATCCAACAGCAGGCCCACACACGCAGGGAAGCGGTCTGAGCGCGTGTACATCTCGATCAGCCCACCAGCGGGAGCTTGTCGCGGATCGGCGTACGCGGATCCCAACCCCTAGCCAAGGCGGAGCGCAGGCGATCCGCATCGTGGGTTTCACAGGCGTGGAGGAAATCGTCGGTGAAGTCGGTCATAATGAGTACCATCTGAGCTGGAAAGGTGTTTACCTCAAACTATCGAAGGGACCTTCGCAGGACAGGGGCGTCCGCTGATCAAAATCCCGGAATGTGGCCCGATCCGACGTCATGTTCGATGAACCAGCTGATAAATCCGATGATGGCCAGCAGGAGAATGAAACCGGCGAAGATCAGGTAAATGTGTAGGTGAAAAAAGACGTTGTCGTAGTCCGTGGTGTCCGCTTGCTGCGCCAGATCCCGATCCGGACCCACGTATTGGAGCAGATGAGAAAGATCACGCCACTGCCCACGCGCTTGTATCCACGAGCGATCAGCAGTCAGAGCACAGTAGACATACGGCGCAAAGGCGAAGTGCAGTCCATACACCACCGGACCCTCTGGATCACGCCCAATCACCACGACCTCTTCGTTATGCGCATGCTCGATTTTGCCCGCGAAATAGTCACGGGCTATCCGCGGTGCATGGAAAAGCACGATCCCCGGTCGCACGATATCGGTGTCCGCAGCAGCGACGAGGTCCGCATAGTCTTCGGGAAGGCTAGGCCAACGTTGGTACAGACTGCGCCGTTTCTCAGCCGGCGTCACGGGCGGACGTTGATCAATGACGGTGTCCGACATGTGCGGCCTTGAGGTAAATGATGGGAATGTCGCCAGTGAGATCAGTCATGATGTGGTCGTCCATTGCTCGTTTGCAATACATTCGATCTCCGTACCTGCGTTGTTAATGGTGCCCGAAAGAGTCAGGAACAAACGGGATCAGCACCCCGACCACCATCGCCAAAAGCAGGACAAAGGTGACGATGAGCCCGATGAAATTCAAGACGGCAATATTTTGAAATCCATTCCAACGAAACTCTTTGATGACATTCGCCAAGGCAGCAGGGATCAGCGCCGTCCACACCCAGGAACGCTGGACCGAAATGATGCCTTCGGTCAGTCCAGGCAACGCGATACCGAGTTCTCTGTAGATCATCTCGAACCTTGGCATCACCATGAAAAATCCTCCGCTGATGAGCAGCAACATGGCAGCAGTGACCAGGGTCATCAGCCATGATGCCACATTGACTGTGCGAGAAGAGCCGGATTCGGCATCGTACGCCATGGGGTGATCGTGCAGCGGAATGCTGCCGCCACCAGTAGGGATTGGCCCGCATGCCGGCTCATGCCGGCGGCACACTCGACCGTACCACCGGCTTCAGCCGGCTCGGACGACACTTCCAGCAGCGCTGCTCCATACCACCCACCGCCCCGATGCCCCCTTGGCGATCCCCCCTCTCAAGCGAGGATTCCTGGCCGTGATCGTCCTGCGTTTCTCTGATGGCACCCTGACGCTCGAGGGTCTGGGCGAGCAAGCCCCACTCCTCGACGGATTGGTGGTGTTCGACAGCCGCGTGAGCCTGCATCGCGCGGTAGCGCGCAACTACGCGGAAATTCTACGCCGACTGTATGCCGCCAAGATTGCCTATGACGACCACGCCAAGGGCTACCGCGAGCTCGACCTGCACGAGCACGGCGCGCGGACGATGCGGCACTATCAGACGGCAGCGTTGGACTCCTGGCAGCAGGCGCGGCGGCGTGGGGTTGTCGTGCTGCCGACCGGGGCGGGCAAGAGCTACGTTGCACTCAAGGCCATCCTCGCATGTCAGCGCTCGACGCTGATCTTGGCCCCGACCATCGATCTGGTCCATCAGTGGGCGGCGGATCTCGGCGCGCGTCTGGGCGTGCCCATCGGGCAATACGGCGGTGGCGAGAAAGACCTGCAAGACATCACCGTGTCGACCTATGACAGTGCGGTGTTGATCATGCCGTGGCACGGACACCGCTTTGGTTTGCTGATCTGCGATGAATGCCACCATCTGCCGGCCGGAGTCACCAGCGGCGCCGCCGACGCCAGCTTGGCGCCGTTTCGTCTGGGCTTGACCGCCACACCAGAACGCGCCGATGGTTTAGAGCACCGCTTGAGCGAATTGCTCGGCCCGATCGTGCACCGCACGCATATCACCGAACTCGAAGGCAACTTCCTGGCGTCATATCAGGTCGAAACCATCGAAGCACCACTCGACGACGACGAACAAGAGACCTACGACACCAACCGCGCCGAATACCTCGCCTTTGTCCGTCGTGCCGGCATTAATTTCAGCGCGCCCGACGGTTGGGCGCGCTTCATCGCCGCGGCCGGACGGGATCCGGAGGGCCGCGCCGTCATGCGCGCCTATCGTGAGCAACGGCGCATCATGCGGTCGGGCCGGGCCAAGTTGCGCGCGGTGTGGGAATTGCTGCGCGATCATGCCGGCGAACGCAGCATCGTCTTCACCGATGACAACGACACCGCGTATGCGATTGGCCGCGCGTTCATCCTGCCGGTGATGACGCATCACACCAAAGGTCCGGAGCGCAAAGCGATGCTGGCGCGCTTCCGCTCGGGTGAGTGGCCGGTGCTGGTGACGTCGAAAGTGCTGAACGAAGGCGTCGACGTGCCCGAGGCCGCCATCGGCATCATCGTCAGTGGCTCCGGCAGCGTGCGCGAACACGTGCAGCGCCTGGGCCGTATTTTGCGGCCGCAAACCGGCAAGGTAGCGGTGCTGTATGAAATTCTTTCGGCCGGAACTGCCGAGGCCTACACCTCCGAACGTCGTCGCCGCCATCTCGCCTTCGGCGCTGAACAGCAGGAGGAAATGGAATGCTGACGCGTGACCTGCTGCGTTTCCGGGTCAGCGACGGCGTGGTGCGACCGACGTGGCTCAAGCCCACGCCCGCCATCGTCACCGTTGCCGATGAATTATTGCGCCATTGGCGCGAAGGCGTCGGCCAACGCCGAGGTGATCTGGAAGATGCAGCAGCTCCGATCATCCATCGCAGCCGCTCGCTGCCGGTGGCGCGCGGATTGCAGAAATTGATCCTTGATCGCTGCACGTTTACGGAGGCGGCCTCGTGTGCCGATCTGCGGGAACGTGCGCTGAATGCCTCTGCCGCTTTGCTCAAAGCACCGCAGGTCGACGCTCTCGCCCATCAGCAGGCGGTTGCGGCTCAGGTCGACCTCGACGGACCCGCATTAGCCGACGCGCTCTATGCCGATTTGCCCGATCAAGCCATCCTGACGACCGCGTGTGGACTCGGTCCGGAGCGCTTGATTGCGGCCTACAATCTGGCCTTGGCCCAAGGCTTGGTGCTGCGCGCACGCGAACTGAGGGTAGTCGTGCGCGACGCCGATACCGGCCTGCGGCGGCGCTTGCTCACCGCCCTGCGTTGGCGACGGCTGCTGGCGAGCATCGCGGGTAACGACGGCGCGGATTTGGAACTGATCATCGGCGGTCCGGATGCCGTGCTCGACCAAGGCACGCGCTATGGACTCAATCTCGCGCAATGGCTGCCGGCTCTCGCCTGCGCGCAGGCGTGGACGGCGACCTGTGCCCTGACCTTGGAGCGCGGGGGCGGCAGCGCGACGCTGACGCTGTCCGACGCCGACGGCCTGGCCGGAGACACCGCCTTCCTCGGCTACGTGCCGACGGAACTGCGCGACCTCGAACAACGCTTGGGTGAGCTCGGCTGGTCCTTCCACGAACCGCAGATCGTGCCCAGTCCTGACGGCGAGTTGATTGTGCCCGATCTGCAAGCCACGGTCGCCACGCGCACCGTGCGCATCGAATTATTCCATCGCTGGCATGCCCGTGCTCTGGAGCGTCGCTTGCGCCAAGTGGCCACCTGGCCCGCCGAGCGCCTGCTGCTCGGCGTCGACCGGGCGCTAGCCAAGACCACCGCCATCGCCCCCCTGCTGGCCACGCCAGCATTTACCACCCGCGGCTTCGTGTTCAGCGACCTGCCCACCGCCAATGTGCTGCGCACAGCGGTGAAGACGTTGCTGCCCGCGCCATCGGCATAGGCTGCGCCTGTGCTGCGTCTCCTCGCCATGATGTTGTTTGCCGTGCCGGCTCTGATCGCCGCCGATCTGGTCGAGATCGTTCCCGGCGTGCGTTTGGCTATTCCCGAAGGCTGGCGCGCCGAGACCACCCCCGATCGCCGCACCCAGGTGTGGCGGCATCCCGAGGAAACCGGCGTCGCCATCGCCGTCCAAGTGCAGACCGCCGATGATCAACGCGACGCGATCGCGCACCTCGATGAGGCTCTCGGCCTTTTGGGCCGCCTCGGCCACGACATGCAGGTCATCGCACCGATTGCCGCCGCGCCCGACATCGGCCCCGTCTGGCAACGGGCTCGCTACCGTTTCCGCACCGGCCCCACCCATTGGGAACAAGACGCCCTGATGCTGCGCAGCGGCACACGTTTGATCGCTGTGACCTGCTCCTTGCCGGTAGGCAGCCGCGAGCGTTGGAATCCGGTTTTTACTGGTATTCTCGCTGGTTTAGGACGGGTGCCCTCGCAATTGGGCGATTGATGTTTTCCGTCCTAGGTCCTAGGTCTCGCGGTCATTGGTCACCTTGATTATCTGGGTACGTCCAAGGACCCCTAGATAAGGGAGAATTCCACCATGAGTGGTGCCAAGAAGCAAGCCGGATACCCGGCGTCAGTACACCAAGGCCTTCAAGCAGGAGGCTGTTTGAACTTGCCTTTCACAAGTTCTCTAACGTTGCGTATCTCACATAGCCTCACAAACAATCACCCCGCCCCCAACAAATCATACGCATCCATCACCGCTTTCCACGCCAGCAACGCTCGTTGCGGCAGGCGAATCTGATCATTCTGGCGCACGGTCGGGATGGTGCCCCGCTCCAACCGCTTGGCGACGAAGGCCGGGCTGCGGCCAACCAGGTCGGCGGCGGCGGCGGTGTCGATGAGTTCGCCGGGGTCGGCAATGGTGACACGCCAGATCGGTTCGCTGGTCAATTCGTGGCGCGCGGTTTTGCGGTCGGCGGCGATGAGGTCCTTGGCGGCGGGCAGCACGACGTCGGCGGCGGCGCCGGTTGAGGCCAGGGCTTTGAAGCGCGCGGCGCGCACATCGTAGGCGTCGCCGATGGTCTCGATCAGTGCGTCGGCGTGGGTGGCGATCCATTGGGCCGCGGCGGCACCGTCGCCGCGGGCGACCGCGACATCGGTGAGTTGGTGTAGGATGCGGACGAGGTCTTCGTCGGCCATGTCGGCGAGGGCGCGCTCAAGACGGGCAAAAGCAGCGACGGGATCGCCGCCGAGGGCGACGCAGCGCAGCACGGCAGGTTGCTGGGCGACGGCGATGGGCTTGCCAGCGGCTTCGGCGCTGCTGGCGGCGGTGCCGACCCACCACGCCAGATCGCGCTGGCGTTCGGGCGGGGCGCCGAAGACGCCGCCATCGAGGCCGCTGACCAACTGCTCGGCGAGGTCGGCCCAATAGACGGTGTCTTCGTTGGTGCCGGTGTGCAGATGCCACCACGGTACGCCGTCGGTGGCGCGCTGGCGCAAGCTGGTCAGTGCGGTGCGCAGGGCCTCGGCGTGCGGGAAGGTCTCGCCCGCGGTTTTCAGCGCGTGGTCGATAAATGCATCGTCAAGGGCGCCGAAGAATAATTGCGGAATCGAATCCAGGCTCTGGTCGTTGGCCATCACGACGACGCACATGGCCTGCGCGGCGCTGAACATGGCCTGCGCGGCCTGCTGGGCTTCGGCGGCGGCGACCCCCTGCTGCTGGAACCGCTGGGCGATTCCGGCGAGCGGGCCGGTGCCGTCGGCGAGCAACTGCGCGCGAGCCTCGGCCAGAGCGGGACTGAATGGAGCGATGAAGACGGAGTGCAGGCGTGATTCGCCCGCGAAGAGGGCGAAAGGATCGAAGCGGCCATTGTTGGAGAGCTGCTGCATCTCGGCGGCGAATTGGCCAGGGTCGGCGTCGTTGCCGAGGAGTTTTTTGAGGTCGTCGAACATTTCTTTACGATCCTTTGCGGTCCGGGTGTCCGGAAAACCGGAAGTCATATGGGCAGGGTTGGATCATGCAGGGATGGTGGGCATGTCATGCGTGAAAAGCTGGGCGGGGTACAAGGAGCCGCCCCAGGGGGTCTTCAACGAAAGAGCCGCTCCCCTTCAACCGCCCGCACAGTTATGCGGAGCGATGTGACGATCGACGAACGACCAATGCCATTGCGTTAACTTATTCGGCATCCCTCACTTTTCTGACGAAAAATCAATTAAATAGACACAGAGCACCAGAGCTACCAAAGGGGAATGGCAAGGGTTTGGCGTGCTTTTCGCGCCGTTGTCTTGCCTGGGTGGTTGGTTGGTGTGATAATTTCACGCGCTCTCTGGTTCCTCTGGTGCTCTGTGTCTATGCGCGTGCGGAATCGCGGGAAGTCCTCACGTTCTTAGCGCAATGGCATTGGACGAACGACGATCGACGCCGCGACGAGAGACGCCGTCGGAAATCGGGTACCGCGCGCGCATGCCGGCTGAAACCGGCGGTACATTCGACTCCGTCGTTCAGACGTTGAACAGGAAATGCACCACATCCCCATCCTGCATCACGTATTCCTTGCCTTCCGCGCGCAGCCGCCCCGCATCGCGGCAACCCTTCTCGCCCTTGTGCGCCACGTAGTCGTCATAACTGGCGACTTCCGCGCGAATAAACCCCTTCTCAAAATCCGTATGAATAACCGCCGCGCAGCGCGGGGCCTTCCAACCTTTTTCAATTTGCCAAGCGCGGACCTCTTTTTCACCAGCGGTGAAATAGGTCTGCAGGCCCAGCAGTGCATACCCTGCGCGCACCAAGCGGTCGATGCCGCTCTCGTGCATGCCCAAATCCTCCATGAACGCAGCGCGTTCATCCGGTGCGAGTTGGATCAGCTCTTCTTCGATTTTACCACAGATCAGGATCGCGCTCGATTTGACCTCGGCGGCGTGCGCGGCGACGGCTTTGCTGTGAGCATTGCCGCCCGCGGTGAAATCGGCGTCGCTGACGTTGCACACGAACAGCATCGGCTTGGCGGTCATCAATTGCAGGTCTTGAATGTGCAGAGCCTCTTCCGGCGTCAACGCGACCGAGCGCACTGGCTTGGCGGCGGCGAACGCAGCGAGGATCTTCTCGAGCACCGGCACCGCAGCGGCAGCGTCTTTGTCCATCTGCTTGCGCCGACCGACGCGCTCCAGCTTGGCTTTGACCACGTCTTCGTCTTTGAGGATCAATTCGAGATCGATGGTCTCGATGTCGCGCACGGGGTCGATGCTGCCCTCGACGTGGATGATGTTGTCGTCTTCGAAGCAGCGCACGACGTGCAGGATGGCGTCGACGCCTTTGATCGCGCCGAGGAAGGCGTTGCCCTGGCCTTCACCCTTGGACGCGCCGCGCACCAGACCGGCGATGTCGACCAGTTCCATCTGGGTCGGGATCACGCGCTTGGTCTTGGCGATGTCGCGCAGCACGGCTAGGCGCGGATCGGGCACCAGCACCATGCCGGTGTTGGGCTCGATGGTGCAGAAGGGATAGTTGGCGGCCTCGGCACCCTGGGTGGCGGTCAAGGCGTTGAAGATCGTGCTCTTGCCGACGTTGGGCAGGCCAACGATGCCACAATTCAT
>CAYQAQ010000056.1:0-4514 GCA_964415495.1 uncultured candidatus Brocadiaceae bacterium
AGCCGTTCGAGCTCGGTATCTGCCAGATCGAGGGCAACCTCAATATTCCGCTTGGTCAGCTGCCGAATCGCCTCAATGAATTGGCATCCTGGAAAAACAAGCTGGTGGTCAGCCAGTGCAAATCCGGACGGCGCTCGATGAAGGCGCTGGAGACGTTGGAGAAGCACGGCTTCACCAACGTCGTCAATTTGGCCGGTGGCATCCTCGGCTGGGGCGAGGATATCGATCCGTCGATCAGCGCGTACTGACGTGTGGCGCGCGGTCCTCATTCTGGCCGTGCTGCTGCGGTGCGCTGGCGCTGCTGAGGAATATTGGCCGCGCCTGTACGAAGTGCGGGTGTTTGCCGGTGCGGCGACACCGATGGAACGGAGCGGCTCGGATCGCTTCGATGATGCGTTTGGCTATTGCTGGGGCACGCAGGGCGTGATCCGTCACCGCCTCGGCGCCGGATTCGGCGTGCTGATGCTGCTGGGTGCCCACGTGCATCAGCACGCGGGTGAGCAGGTTGATGCGGGCGACATCACCCGCGATTACACCGGGTCGGGTGGCGAAATCGGCTTAGGATTGTTCTGGCAGGGCAGCACCCGGTTGCATTTTGAATTGCTGCCCAGCTATCGCTTCGGTCGCGGCAAGATCACGGTGGAGGACACGACGGGGACGCAAACAGGGGCGAGCGACACCTATCAGGCTTGGTGTGGTTCCCTCGGTTGTTTCTATACGTGGCCCTACGGCATGCAGGTCGGCATTACCGCAGGCTGGTCGGATTGGACAGGCGACAGCAGCTTGAACGGCGAGGATGTGCGTTCACGCGGGGCGGGTCCGCAGGCGACCATGTCGCTTGGCTATTCGTTCTGAGCGTCTGGATTCAGTTCAAAAGACTATTCCGCATCGTCACCATCGCCCGCGACGTATCGACCACCCGGCAGACGCGCGCGCAGGCATCGAGCGCGTTGATCAGCGGCACTTTGTAATCGGGTGGACAATCCGGGAGGGTTTCCAGCAGCGGCATTTCGAGCAGTGCCCAGGCAGCGGCGATGCGCTCGCTGTCGCCCTCGCGGCTGAGTTCGTCGAGGGCATGGGTGGCGGCGACGCAGCGGGCGGCGCCGTGCGCGCTGAGCGCTTTGCGTACATCCGGATGGCGGATCAGGTCGCGGGACGCGAGACGTGCCCGCAGCCACAGGATGAGCATGGTCGCCGCCGCACCGCCGACGAGCAGGATCAGGACCGGAATCAGGAAGGCACGCATAGTGGTACCGTATGCTGAGGACGCCCCTCGACCAGGGTGTGTCGGGTCGCTGCTTCCACGGGTGGCGATCCCTGGTGCGATCACGGCGTGGACGACACCGTTGATTTGCCGCCGGACGACCATGCCGCCATCGTGCACGCGTGGCAGGGTCGTGGTGCGGATCGAAATCCAACCAATCGCTTTGAGGCGGCCAGCCATTGCGCCGGGCCGGATTACGACCCCGCCGATGACGTCGCGCCGACCACCGAGGTGCGCGAGGACACCACGCGTTCCATCTTGTCGTGGAATGACAGTCCGGACGTGCCGTTCGCGTGCAGCGTCAATCCGTATCGTGGGTGCGAGCATGGCTGCATTTATTGCTACGCCCGGCCTTATCACGAATTTTTAGGATTCAGCGCGGGTCTCGACTTCGAGACCAAGTTGCTGGTCAAGCGCACCGCGCCGCACTTGCTGCGGGCCGAGCTCAGTAAGGCGAGCTGGCAGCCGCAGGTGGTGAATCTCTCCGGCGTCACCGATTGCTATCAACCGGTCGAACGTCAGGAGCGGGTCACCCGCGCGTGCATTGCAGTGCTGTGTGAATTCCGCAATCCGACCACGGTGATCACCAAGAATCGTCTGGTCGTGCGCGATCTCGATTTGTTTCAGGAACTGGCTCGCCATCAGGCGGTGGCGGTGTCGATGTCGGTCACCACTTTGCGCGATGATCTGGCGGCGACGCTCGAACCGCGCGCGTCGCGGCCAGCGGCGCGGTTGGCGGCGATCCGGGCTTTGGCCGATGCGGGTGTGCCGGTGGGCGTGAATGTCGCGCCGGTGATTCCCGGTTTGACCGACACCGAGGTGCCAGCGATCGTTGCCGCCGCCGCCGCGCACGGGGCGCGCTACGCCAACACCACGACCGCGCGCTTGCCGGGAGCGGTGGCCGAGCTGATGGCGGGGTGGCTCGATCGCCATGCGCCGTTGGCAAAGACTAAGATTCTCAACCGCATTTATGCCGCTCAGGGCGGCACCGCGATGTCGTCGCGCTTTGGCGAGCGCATGCGCGGCGTGGGCATCCATGCGGAACAGTCGCAGGACTTGTTTGCCCTTGCTTGTCGGCGGCATGGTTTGACGCCGCATTGGCCGGAGCTGTCGACCGCGGCGTTTCGGTCGCCGCAGGGGCGGCAGTTGTCGATTTTTGATTAAGAGTCCGGAAGTCGGGAGGTCCGAAAGTCCCCGAATTGGAGGCGGTTCCCGATCGGTATTGTAACTTATACGGTAGGACGAACATATTTTTCGATCAAATAACGGCTACAGCAATAATTTAACCAAAAATTCTCGTGATTGGCGAACGACAGAGGGAAATAGCGCTCGACATGGCCTGAAGTGTGCCATGATCGCTCCTCCACGGTGACAGAACCCGGGTGCGTGTGCCCCAATCTGCTAACCTGACGCGTAAGGATCTGCTATGAATGCTCCCCAGACGACCGCAAAGCCCATGTCGGGTGGTGAAATGGTCATCCGCTGCCTCGAACGCGAGGGCGTTGAGCATATCTACGGCTATAGTGGAGGGGCGGCGATGCCGATCTTCGACGCATTAGTCGATTCCAAGATCAAGTTGGTCCTGGTGCGCCACGAACAGGGCGCAACGCACATGGCCGATGGCTTTGCTCGCTCGACGGGTCGTCCCGGTGTCGTGCTGGTGACCTCGGGTCCCGGCGCGACCAACTGCGTCACCGGGCTGCTCACTGCGTTGATGGACTCGGTGCCGATGATCGTGCTCACCGGTCAGACCATCACCTCGATGCTGGGTAAAGACGCCTTCCAAGAAGCCGACGTGACCGGCATCACCTATCCGGTGGTCAAGCACAGCTACTTGGTCAAGAACGCCGCCGACATTCCGCGCGTGATGAAAGAAGCTTTTCACATCGCCACCACCGGTCGCCCCGGTCCGGTGCTGATCGATCTGCCCAAAGACATCACCCAGGGTCCGTGCAGTGCTCCTTTCGTCGATACCGTGTCGCTGCCCGGCTATCGCACCCCCGGTCGCGCCGATGCGGCTGACGTGCGCAAGGCAGCGGAGTACTTGAGCCGCGCCAAGCGTCCGGTGCTTTACGTCGGTCATGGTGCGATCATTGCCGATGCCGGCCCGGCCATCATGCGCTTGGCGGAAAAACTGCAGGCCCCGATCGTCAATACGCTGCTCGGCAAGGGCGCGTGTCCGGAAGATCATCCACTGCATCTGGGCATGCTCGGTATGCACGGCACCGCCTATGCCAACAAGGCGGTCGATGGCTGCGATCTGATCATGGCCGTCGGTGCGCGCTGGGATGACCGCATCACCGGCAAGCTGAGCGAGTTCTGCAAGGACGCGATCAAGCTGCACATCGACATCGATCGCGCTGAGTTCTCGAAGATCGTGAATCCGCACGTCAGCCTGCTCGGCGATGCCAAGCTGGTGGTCGAGGATCTGCTGCCGCTGGTCACCAAGTGCGACAGCGCCGACTGGCTCAAAGAAACCGTGGGCTGGCGCAAGCAGTTTCCGCTGAAATATCAGAAAAAGGGCGGTCTGCGCGCGCAGTACGTGCTCGATCGCCTGGACAAGGTCGGCGGCCGCGACTGCATCATCACCACCGACGTCGGCCAGCATCAGATGTGGGCGGCGCAGTTCTGCCTGACCACCAAGCATCGCCATTGGATGTCGAGCGGCGGCGCGGGCACCATGGGTTTTGGCTTCCCGTCCGGCATCGGTGCGGCGCTCGGCAATCCCGGCAAGACCGTGTGGGCCATCGTCGGCGACGGCGGGTTCCAGATGACCTTGTGCGAATTGGCGACCGCCTTCCTGCAAAAGGCCAACGTCAAAGTGCTGATCATCAACAACCACTATCTCGGCATGATTCGCCAGTGGCAGGAATTGTTCTTCGACAATCGCCTCTCGGGCGCTGACCTCGAAGGCAACCCCGACTTCGTCAAGCTCGCCGAGGCCTACGGCGTCAAAGCCAAGCGCGTCAAGCGCGCCGCCGATGTCGACAAGGCGCTCAAGTGGGCGATGTCCTTCGTCGGCCCCGCCGTGGTCGAAGCCGAAGTGGTCAAGGAAGACAACGTCTTCCCGATGATCCCCGCCGGCGCGCCGTTGTCGGGCATGATTGTCGAAAAGCCCAAGCATCGCATGGAGAAGCCCTCCGGTTCAACCTGAGGATTTCTTCGCCGTTCGTCTTTGATTGCAACCCCAGCCAGGAGATGTCCGGACTTCCGGACCTCCGGACTTCCGGACGCTGACCGCCATGACCAC
>CAYQAQ010000056.1:4524-11424 GCA_964415495.1 uncultured candidatus Brocadiaceae bacterium
GATGGTGTGCAGAGGCGTAATGGTTGCCATGACCACTGCCCCTGCCAACGCCATCGCAACCATTACGCCTCTGCACACCATCGCCCTGCTTGTCCGCAACAAGCCGGGCGTGCTCGTGCGCATCGCGCTGATTTTCAGCCGACGCGCTTACAATATCGAGTCGCTGGTGGTGTCGCCTGCGTTCGATCTGGAGATCGAGGGCTACAAATCGCAGCCCAATGAATTCTCGCGCATGACGATCACCTGTTCGGGCGATCCGCAGAATCTGGAGCAGATCGTCAAGCAGCTCGAGAAGCTGATCGACGTGGTGCATGCCATCGATCACACCGGCCAGGCGGTGATTGAATGCGAGGTCGCCTTGGTGAAGATGAAGATCAGCTTGGGTGAGCGCACCGAGATTCTGCAGATCGCTGAAACCTACCGCGCCAAGGTGGTCGATTACGGTTCGGATTCACTGATCGTGCGCTGCTCGGGCGAAGGCGACAAGCTCGAGGCGCTGATCGCGCTGCTCAAGCCCTTCGGCATCATCGAATTGGTGCGTTCGGGCAAGATCCTGATGGCGCGCGGTCTCGCCACGACCTGATCGACCCGTTATGCCCGGTCGTTCGTGGGCGCTAACGGCACTGATCCTGGGCGCCGTGCTCATCGGCTTAGTGCCCATTGGCGTGCGCTTGAGCCGCGAGTGGGGTGAACTTGGCTCGCTGGCGACCGGCTTTTGGCGCTTTGCCTTGGCCGCCGTGCCGTTGTTGGCATGGCTGGCTTGGCGACCGCCGGCCGTGACAGCGGCACCGGCGCGTCCGGGCGTGCTGGTGGTGTGCGGGTTGGCCTTCGCTGCTGATATCGGCTGCTATTTTCTGTCGATCAGTTTGACGTCGGTCGCCAATGCCACGCTGTTATCCAATCTGGCACCCGTGGTGGTGGTTGGGGTTACGGTGGTGGTTCTGCGTCAGCGCGTCGCCGCCTGGGGCTGGATCGGCGCGGTGCTGGCGGTGATCGGCGTGGGCCTGTTAGCGAAACGGTCGCTGGGTGAGTCGTCGGCGTTAACGGGTGATGCGCTCGGCCTGGTGTCAGCGGTGTTCTACGGCCTCTATCAGCTCGCCATCGCCAACGCGCGTCGTGATCATTCAGCGGTGCGCGTGATGGCCGCGGTGGCGGTGGTGGGCGCGCTGGTATTGGGGCCGTGGGCGTGGCTCGCGGGTGAGACGATGTTGCCAGCGGGTGCACGCGGGTGGCTGGTGCTGATTGGCTTAGCTTGGATCACCCAAATCGGCGGACAGGGCTTGATCACGTGGTCGCTGGCGCATCTGCCCGCGTCGTTTTCGTCCGTGGTGTTGTTGGTGCAGCCGGCGGTGGCCGCAGCCTTCGGCTGGTGGCTGTTTGCTGAAGCGTTGGGCGCTTGGCAGATGGTCGGCGCCGCGTTGGTGCTGACCGGTATTGTCGTGGCGCGGCGTGCGCTCAGCGTGGCCCGGTGAACATGCGCATCATCGCGCCGAGGTCGGCCCCGGCCATGAGCTTCTGCATCTGCTCCTCGGCCGTGGCGCCGTAGCGCTGCCGATACAGGCGCAGGGCGTCGTTCATCGCCGCCGCGACCAGATCTTCGAGCATACCGACATCGCCTTCTGCAGCGGCAGCTGCGGCAGGCGCGATGGTGACCTTCTGCACGGCGAGCAGACCATTGACGCGCACGGTGACCGCGCCGCCGCCAGCGCGACCTTCGAAGGTCGCCTGACCACGATCGTTGTCGGCTTGTTTCAGGGAATCGGTGACCGGGCCGGCCGCCTTCATCAGAGCATCGATGTCCATGCGCGGATTCGATCCGTTAGGCTCATCCACGCAATGGCGCAGCGACGCGATTGGCCTGCAGCATGCCGAGCCCAAGATACGAGGCGAGCAGACTTGATCCGCCATAGCTGAAGAAGGGCAGCGTGATGCCGGTCACCGGCATGAGTCCCAGGGCTACCGACAGGTTGATCGTCATCTGGCCCATGATGAGGCTGATGTAACCCACGCCGACCAAGCGTCCGAAGACATCGCGGGCTTGTGTTGCCGCATGCAGACCTGCCAGTCCGAAGAGCAGGAAGAGCATCAGAGTGGCGGTGGTGCCGAGAAAACCCATCTCCTCGCCAAGCACGGCGAAGATCATATCGGTGTGCTTTTCAGGTAACCAGCCGAGGCGATTCTGATCGCCTGAGGCATAGCCCTTGCCGGTGATCTGGCCGGAACCGATCGAGCGCATGGAGCGCAACGTCTGATAGCCTTCGGTGAGGGCATAGTCCTCTGGATGCAACCAGGCTTGGACGCGGTGGTACTGGTACGCGCGCGGGCCTTCTTTGGGCAGGCTGGCGATGCTGGCGATGAGCAGGCCGATGCTGAGCAGGATCAGCACGCTGAGATGACGCAGCTGCATCCCGGCGTAAATGAGCATGCCCACTGTCATGGGGATGAACGTTAGGGCCGAGCCGAAATCTTCGCGCGCCAGAAATAACGCGGGCAAGCCAGCGAAGGCGAGCGCACCGAGTGCATGTGACCATTTGCGGGCGTCATAACCCGGTCGGGTCAGTACCAGGGCAGTGGCGATGAGTACCGCCAATTTGAGAAACTCAGACGGCTGGACACGCAAAGGACCCAGCGCAATCCAGTTATGCTGACCTTTGATGGACGGAATGAGCGCCGTTCCGGCGAACACGCTCATGGCGATCAGGACCACCCAGGTGAGCAAGTAGCCTGGCATGGCGAGGCGTTTCCAACTTAGATTGCTGATGTGAGCGCACACCAGAAAGCCGACTAAGGAGACGACGCACCATGCCATCTGCAGGCGGGCCTCGCGGCCGAGGCCGTAGCGTTCGCCCGGGTCGTAGGTCGCGCTGATGACAAAGGCCACGCCCATCGTGGTTAGCGCACAGGCTAACAGCAGCGGCGCCCAGGCCACGTCACGCAGGCGTAGGCGGTGGAACATGGGCATATGGTGGCGGAAGAGTGGCGAGTGGCGAGGGGGGAGTGGGCCCTCGCCGCTCTCGCACTGGACCCTCGCGGCTGGCCCCGCACACTGCCGCCCGACCACGGAGACCCCCATGCCCAAGCTCGCCATCGACCAACTCGACCTGAAGGGCAAGCGCGTCCTCATGCGCGTGGACTTCAATGTCCCCCAGGACAAGAAGACCGGCGCCATCACCAATCCGGCGCGCATCGCAGCGGCGCTGCCAACGGTGCAGTATGCGCTCGACCAGGGGGCCTCGGTGGTGCTGATGTCGCATCTCGGCCGCCCGGATGGCAAGCGCGTGGACAAATACTCGCTCAAGCCGATCGCGGCCAAGGCGGCCGAGCTGCTTGGTCGCCCGGTGACCTTCCTCGACGACTGCGTTGGTCCTGCGGTCGAACAGGCCTGCGCCGCGCTCAAGCCGGGCGAGGTCGTGTTGCTTGAAAACCTGCGCTTCCACATCGCCGAAGAGGGCAAGGTCAAGAACGAGGACGGTACCAGCACCAAGGCCGATCCCGCTGAGGTCGCCGCTTTCCGCGCGTCGCTGACCAAGCTCGGTGACATTTACGTCAACGACGCCTTCGGTACCGCGCACCGAGCGCACTCGTCGATGGTCGGCGTACAGCTGCCGAAGCGCGCGGCGGGTTTCCTGCTCAAGAAGGAACTCGAGGCCTTCGCGCAAGTGATCGAGAACCCGAAGCGTCCGCTGCTGGCGATGCTCGGTGGCGCCAAGGTCGCGGATAAGATTCAACTCATTGAGAGCCTGCTCGACAAAGCCGATGAACTGATCATCGGCGGCGGCATGGCGTACACTTTCCTCAAGACCCTCAGCGGCATGGCGATCGGTAAATCGCTCTTTGATCCCGCCGGTGCGGAAATCGTCGGCAAATTGATGGAAAAAGCCAAGGCCAAGGGCCGCGCCATCCATCTGCCGCTCGACTTCGTCGCTGCCGATGGCTTCAGCAACGATGCCAAGACGCAAGTGGTCACCGTGGCGCAAGGTATTCCCGATGGCTGGGAAGGTCTCGATTGCGGTCCCGCCACCATCGCGCGCAATCGTGAGGTCATCGGTCGCGCTCAGACCCTGGTGTGGAATGGGCCTTTTGGCGTCTTCGAATTAGAAACCTTCAGCAAGGGCACCCGCGCCGCGATGGACGACATGGTCGCAGCGACCAAGCGTGGCGCGGTCACCGTCATCGGCGGCGGCGACACCGCGACGGCAGCAGCGAAATGGGGCACCGAAGACCAGGTCACGCACTGCTCGACCGGTGGCGGCGCCAGCTTGGAGCTGCTCGAAGGCAAGCAGCTGCCCGGCATCGCGGCATTGTCCGACGTCTGACGAGCATGGCGGCGTGGCAGGCGGTGCTCGCGCGACCTGCGCCGCAAGCGGCGCGGGCGCTGCTCGGCTGGGAATTGCGACTCGGTGACGTCCGGGCGCGCATCGTCGAAACCGAAGGTTACCACACCGAGGCCGACTTAGCCTGCCACGCGAGCAAGGGACGCACGCCGCGCACCGAGACGCTCTATGCCGAGCCGGGGACGCTCTACGTGTATCTGTGCTACGGCATGCACTGGATGCTCAATTTGACGTGTTTCAAAGCCGGTGTGCCCAGCGCGGTCCTGATCCGCTCGGTCGCAGTGGTGGCGGGCGAAGACGTGGTGCATCAGCGGCGTAGCCGCACCGGCCCGCAGGCCACGAACGGTCCCGGCAAGGTCTGTGCCGCCTTAGCCATCACCGGTGCGCTCCATAGCCTGCGCTTGGATGCTGCGGACTGCCCGCTGGCGTTGCTGCCGCCGACACGTGCCGTCCGACGCGCTGTGCGGGGTCCGCGCGTCGGCGTTGCCTATGCCGGTCCGGAATGGTCGCGCAAACCGTGGCGTTTTTGGGAACCGGGCTGGCCCGTAGTAGCCGCATCACGAGACCGATGAAGGCCTCGTTCGTGTCGTTCGCCGCGTAGGCCGTTGCGGAGGTTTCGAACTCCATGCGCCCAAGGCGCCACCACCAACGATGAACACCAAGGCGATCAGCAAGGGCCATCCCGGCACTTGCCGGTCGAGCAGCAGCAACCACGCGGTCGATACCAAAGGCGTGAGGTAAGCGAGGGCACCAATGACGCGCGGATCGCCGCGTTTCAGTGCCGCATCCCAGCACAAGAAAGCGGCTCCGAGCGGCCCGATGCCCATGACGACGATGACGCCCCATTCCCAGACCGCCAAGGTGTTCACGGTTGGCATCAACTGGCCCAAGGCAGCGGCGATGCCCAGCGCTCCCGCGCCGGAGACCACGCAAAACCCACCGACGGCGGCGGTGGGGAAGGGCTTTACCCGCTTGGTGAGCAAGGAATAGAAAGCCCACACCAGGGCCGCCGCGCCCGCCAGCGCATACCCGCGCCAGCTGCCAGCGAGGGTTTCACCGCCGGGTGCAAACAGACACACCGTGCCCAGCAAACCTGCACCAGCGGCGATGCTGTGTCGCCACGACCACGTGGTCTTGGGCAGGATCAACGGTGCCAGCACCACGATCAGCAGTGGCCACAGATAGTTGATGAGATTCACCGTTACTTTCGGTGCATAGGCAAAAGCGCTGAAAAACAGCAGATGATACCCGAGAATGCCGCCGACGCCGAAGAGGCGTACCGGCGTCGGTACCTCCCATTCGCGCCAGCGATGCGCGGTGAGGAGGCCCCCAAGCAGCAGCCCGAAACCGACGGTGACCAAGGGGGGATGCGCCGTTAGGACGGCTGCTGCCGCCGCGAGACCACTCCACAGCAGCAGGGCTGAGGCCGTGAGCAGATACGCACGCAGATCCATGACGGACGCAGACTGAAGGGTCGTCTCAGGTGCGTCCAGAGGGTGATGGACAAGATGAGGGCCTCATCCAGGCTGGCCGCCCGCGAAGGAGCTCCCCATGGCCACCATTCTCGTTACGGGCGGCGCGGGCTATATCGGCAGCCATACCTGCGTCGAACTGCTCGCCGCTGGCCATGCCGTCATCGTGATCGATTCCTTGGTCAATAGCCGTGTCGAATCGCTGGCGCGGGTGCGGGCTATCACGGGTCGCGAAGTGACTTTCCATCAGGTCGACTGCTGCGATGCACCAGCTCTCGCGCGTATTTTTGCGGCGCAGCCGATCGATGCCGTCATCCATTTCGCCGGTCTCAAAGCAGTCGGTGAATCGGTCGCCCAGCCGCTGCGCTACTACCACAACAACGTCACCGGCACCATTCATCTGCTGGAGGCGATGCAGACCGCCGGCGTGAAGCGGTTGGTGTTCTCATCGTCGGCAACCGTGTATGGCGATCCGGCGACGGTGCCGATCCGCGAGAATTTTCCGCTTTCCGCGACCAATCCCTATGGCCAGACCAAGCTCAGCATTGAATTGATTCTGCGTGACCTGGCGACGGCGGATCCGGAATGGCGCATCTGCCCCCTGCGCTATTTCAACCCCGTCGGCGCCCATAGCAGTGGTCGGATCGGCGAAGATCCGAACGGCATTCCCAATAACCTGATGCCGTACATCTTGCAGGTGGCGGTGGGCAAGCGACCGCATCTGAGTATTTTCGGCGGCGACTACCCAACGCCGGATGGCACTGGTGTTCGCGACTATATCCATGTCGTCGATCTGGCGCGTGGCCACCTCGCCGCGCTCGAGCGCCTGGAGTCGCTGCCGCCGTACACGCCGATCAATCTCGGCACCGGCACCGGATCGAGCGTGCTCGACATGGTGCAGGCAGCCAGCGCCGCGGCAGGGCGCGAGATCCCGTACCAGATCGTCGCGCGGCGCCCGGGCGATGTGGCGGCCAGTTTCGCCGACCCGGATTTGGCGCGGCGTCTGCTCGGCTGGCGCGCCACCTTGGGCCTGGACGATATGTGTCGGGATGGTTGGCGCTGGCAGCAGGCCAACCCGGATGGTTACGGGCGCT
>CAYQAQ010000057.1:0-11375 GCA_964415495.1 uncultured candidatus Brocadiaceae bacterium
ATTTCCTCCGGGAACGCCTGCCGGTGAAATCACTCAGCGCCCAGCAGCGCTTCGTTGCCTGGGCCACGCTCGCCCACAACCTCTGGGTCCTGGCCCGCCTCGATGCGGCCAAATCCACCGCCAAGACGACCCGTCGCGCCGCCTAGCGGCGATCATCCATCATCGGTGAACGACCGAAAACGCGATCGCACCGAGATCGCGGTGGCGCAGCGTGGACGCCGGATAAGCCTTGGCACTCCAACGGCCTCCGGGAAGGCCGAAATCCCGTTCGTCGACTCGAAATGCGGGTCGTGGACACGAGCACGGTCCCCGCAACCCCCAGGCGGACTGCGCGAAGCTAACGAGATTCGTCTGAATGGGCGGTTCTGGGACTGGCCCTTACGAGACCGGGCGGTGGCGCGACCTCGCCATCGACATGCCGGAGTTCGCATCCGCCAGCCGCGGGTTGTGGGAGGAAGGGCGGTATTGGGAGATGACCCCGAATGTCGGCTCGGCGGTGGATCCGCAAGGCGGCTATGCCCTGATCGCCCAGGGCCGCCTGATCGAAGCCGCTGGCTGGTGGTCGCTCAATGACCGCATCGATCAGCGGCTGCTGATGCATCGCGGCGATTTTGCCACCCTGGCCGAGCGATATCCCCAACTCCCAGAGGGCCACTTAGGTGCGGGCAAGACCACTGCCGCCATCGAATACGCCGATGGCCTCCTGGTCCATGCTTGGCTGGCGTTGGGTGCAGCAGCAGACGGGGATCACGTTGCTGCACGCCGCAATTTCGCCGAGCATGCCCGATTTTCTGCGCGGACCCACAATCGCCGCATCGGTGCGGTTAGCTCCTGGATGGAACCATTCTGGCGGGAAGCGGCGGGCGAATCGGGCGCCCTGCAAGCGGCTTGTGTCATCATTCGCGACTCCGCGCGCTGGAATGACCGCCAGCGGCCCTGGCACCGTGCCTGCTTCCTGCTCGGCGACATTGACGAGGCCACCTTCTGCGCTCAACCTCTCGCCCAGTTCACCGCTGCCGAGGTCATCCTGCTGCGGGCCGTCCGCGCCGATAGCGCGGGTGATGCCCAGGCTGCCCGCGCCGACTACCACGCTTGGCAGGCTCTTCCGACGTGGCAACGCGGCGAAACGACACCACTGGCCGAGGACGCCTTTGTCGCGTGGCGTCTGACGGCGTTAGGCGGCCGCTAGCATCAGTGTTAGCCAGCCGTGAGGACCTGCAGTTGCCCGGCGGCGACATAGTCCTTCACCCGCTCGCGGTAGGCCGCCATGTGCGGCGCCGCGAGGTGGACGCGCAGGCAGTCGAGGCTCCGCCAAGATTCGAGGATGGTCACCACATCGGCGCGTTCGCTGACCTGGCGCGGGTGGATGTTGGTGGCGATATCGACGACGGGTTCGTAGCGAATGCAGCCGTCCTCGGCCAGGGTTTCGGGTATCATGCTCTTGAACTCGGCGAGGAAGGCGTTGCGGGTGCCCGGCTTCAGGGTGGTGGTGGCGACGACGTGGATCATGGGTGGACATGGTGGGGCTGAACCGGCCAGTGCCAGGATCTTCACATATCCTTCCAGGACTCTACTCCGAGGTTTGGTGGAAGGCCGGCATATCTGGCCCATGCCCATCTCGACGCCAATCCGCCCGACCCCGAACTTCCTCGACCGGGTGCACTCCAAGGCCTTCGGCTTCGTCGCCGGCCGCGGTCTGCTCTATAATACCTGCTGGGAGGATCCCGCCGTCGATCGTCAAGCCCTGCACCTGGGTGCGGAGGATCGCGTGCTGGTCATCGCCAGCGCCGGCTGCAATGCCCTGGACTATGCGCTGTGCGGACCGCGGGAAGTGGTCGCCGTCGACGTCAACCCGCGCCAGATCGCCCTGCTCGAACTCAAGCTGGCGGCGATCCGCAATCTCGGCCATGCCCAGGTCTTCGACCTCTTTGGCCTGGGTGGTTCGTCCGAGGCAGGTGATCTCTATCATGACCACCTGCGTCGCGAGCTGTCGCCCTTCGCGAAGCGCTATTGGGACCGCCGCTGGACCTGGTTCGACGGCCGCAGCAGCTTCTACTGGCGCGGGCTGTCCGGCCTCGCGGCGCGCTTGGCACGCACCTGGTTCAAGCGCGATCCGGCCCTGATCAAGGCACTCGACCACCTGCTGACGGTCAGCGATCTGGCGACCCAGCGTGCGTGGTACGATTCGGAAGTTGCGCCGCGTCTGTGGACGCCAGCGCTGGAGAAGAAGATCGGTCGCCGGGTCTTCCTCACCCTGCTGGGGGTGCCAGCCGCGCAGCGACGTGAGATCGCGCACAGCCATCCCGGTGGCGTCGCCGGCTTCATCCGCCAAGCGGTCGATAGCGTGTTCCGCAATCACACGCTGCACACCAACTACTTCTGGCGCGTCTACATCACCGGCCGGTACAGTCGGACCTGCTGTCCGTCCTGGCTGACGCCGGAGGGCTTTGCGGCGCTCAAAGGGGGTCTGGTCCATCGGGTCACACCACGGGTCGCCACCGTGTCCGATCTCCTGGCGGAGGACACGGGACAATTCAGCCGCTTCGTGCTCCTCGACCACATGGATTGGATGGGCTGGTATCATCCCGAGGCCCTGACCGAGGAATGGGAACTGATCTTCAAGCGGGCCACACCGCAAGCCCGAGTGCTGTTCCGCAGCGCCAGCCCGGTGCCTGATTGGTTGAGCCAGGTACACATCGCGGATGCGTCGTTGCATGACCGCCTGCGCTTTCACGGCGAACAGGCATCGCTGCTGCATCAGCAGGATCGCGTCGGAACCTACGCCAGCTTCCACATCGCCGACATCCACGCCGCATGTTCGCCCGTCTGAAATCCGACCTGCGCGTGATCACCGCTCTGCTGCGCGGGATGCCCCGAGAGGGCGATCATCAAAGCCGCTTGGAAGGATTCTACGCGCAGCAGGCCGACGACTACGACCGCTTCCGCGAGCGCCTGCTGCCCGGCCGCGCCGAATTGTACGCGAGTCTCGCGCTGCCGCCGGGTGCGGTACTGGTCGAATTGGGCGGTGGCACCGCAGCGGGCCTGCGGCATATCGGGCCACGGATTCACGAGCTGGGTCACGTACATGTCGTCGACCTCTGCCCAAGTCTGCTCGCACGCGCGCGCCAACGCAGCGCCGAACACCAGTGGACCACCGTCACCTGCCATCAAGGCGATGCTACCCAGTGGCAGCCGCCGCACCCCGTCGATGCGGTCGTGCTGTCCTACGCATTGACCATGATGCCGACGTGGGAGGCCATCCTGGCGAATTCCATAGCCATGTTGCGTCCGGGCGGCCGGCTGGCGATCGTCGATTTCCATCTGTCTTCGCCTGAACGTCGCGTCGGGCGAGCCTATCACCATCGCCTGCGACGCTGGTTCTGGCGGCGCTGGTTCGCGCATGACGGTGTGCATCTGGGTCATGCCCGTCTCGATGCGGTCATGGCGGTCACGGAGCCAGTCGAGCTGCTGGAAAGCGACGTGCGCATGCCCTGGCTGCCGTTGAGCGTGCCGTATTATCGCTATGTCGGTACCAGAACATGAAACGATAGCCGACTTGACGAGGTGGGATCAGAGCGCACACCAGTGGTTCTGGAACCCCGACCATGCCCACGAGCCACAATCCCAACGACGGAAGCAAGGCATCGCCCTATCTCCGTAACGACCTCAATCTGGGTACCATCAATAAGTCGGTGCCGGCTTGGCTCCACGCACATGCAGCACCCGTTCGAGGACGCAGACGGTGCGGGTGAGATTGCGATGACTGCGGGGCAAGGTTGATGCAGTGGCCGTGGCTAGCGCTGGCCTAGCCACAACAACCCGGCGATAACCGCCGGAGCGCTTGATTCAGCCATCTTCTTCCAATCGCGCCATCGCCCGGCGCACGGCCACGCGGCCGACCTGCAGTTGCTCGGCCAATTGACGTTCGGCCGGCAGCGGGGAACCGCTAGCGAGCGAGCCAGAGGTGATCAGCCGACGCAGCGCCTCCTCGGCACGATGGCTGCGAATACCGAATCCGGTCATGGTGGTCTAGGATAGCGGCTGGGCGGCAACAGACCACCTCGCCCCCCACCATCCAGCGACGGTCCGCTGATCACGGTTTTGGGCCAAGCAGCACCCTTTGGGCAGTTGACAGAGAGGTTCAATTCCTGGGTAGTGGCCAGGCCTAGGGCTGTTTCACCAGTCGCAGGAGCGGCCATGCCAGAATATCCTGCTTGAATACGATGCCGTCGGCTAGCGGCGCGGTACGGTGGACAATGTCGCGCCAGGGGTTGGGACGCTCGGTGGCGAAGGTCCAGACATGGACGTGATCGCAGCTGGCGGCGCCGCTTGCTCCGAATTCCAGCCACGCGGCATCGCCAGGTCGCGCGATGCCGACCTGCACCGGATCCCCGCGCCAACAGTCGATCGCCGGTGCAACGAAATGACCCGGCTGAGCGTCGCGCACATCGACGCGCAGAGATAAGCGGTCACTGACAAGCCAAGCCCAGACCTGGGCACTGCTGTCTTCGCTGCCCTTCCAGCTGAGGTGAGCTGAATGGGGATCATTCAGCGTAAAATCTACAACCTGAGGCGGACCGAATCCGAGCCAAAGCTATCCCCGGGCATGGTGGCGTTGCCGGACCCATGTCAGCCACTACAGTATGCTCCATGAGCGACGTCGAATTTCCCCCGCAGGATCAGGCTTTTGATCCGGCCTGGAACCTCCTCTATCAACCTGGCTACGGCCACACCATCCACACCCGTATCAAGCCCGGGGTGAAGGTCCACTTCACCCGTGAGAGCCTGGATTACGCCCTGACCCTGCTGGAATCGGCCGAGGTCAGTCGTGTGGCCCGGGCCATGGATATCATCCGGGCCGTATTGCCGTTGCAGGATGTCCATCCGACCAGTCCAAGTTTTGGCCTGTGGCCGTGGTATGCCGAGGAACCGGTGGCGGAGATGTCGCCGCCTGACTACAATTGGGCAGAGTTCATGAGCTCCATCTTCGCCGAGATACTGGTACTGCACCGTGCTCGGCTTGCCAACGACATCGTCGCTGAAATACGCACAGCCCTGCAACGAGCCTGCCTGTGCATCTTCCGGCGCAACGTCGGGGTCGGTTACACCAACATCAACTTCATGGGCGGCATAGCCATGGCCGCTGCCGGAGAAATCTTGGGAGACGACATCTGGCTGGCCTATGGCCGTCAACGCCTCAACGATTTCGTCTCACACATGCGCCGCGATGGCATCGACGGGTTCGGCGAGTTCAATAGTCCCACCTATACCAGGGTGGTCGTGATCGAAGGCGAGCGCCTGCTGCGCATCGTCCGTGACCCGGCCTGCCGTGCGGCCGGCATCGCTACTCTCGACTTGGCCTGGGAGCAGATCTCCGAGAACTTCCACGTCCCGACCCAGCAGTGGGCCGGACCTCAGAGTCGTTCCTACCACATTCGTCTGGATCCGGCGATTGCCACCTTTCTTGCCCGGCGTACCGGGACTGCCATCACTCTTGCCGACGGTCACCAAGTCCAGCCCCAAGCGGAGGCCGGCAGCTATCCGTGCCCAGCCGTCCTGGCAGAACGATTCCGCACTCCGGTAGCCACGCCACGCACGTCAAAGCGCACCGTCAACCGTGCAGCGAAGCTCGGCAACGGGCTCGACATTGTCACCACCACATGGATGGACTCCCGCCGCAGCCTCGGCACTGTCAGTGGCTTCATCACCGCCAACCAGAATCGCCAACAGCACGCCTTCTGGGGCACACCGGGAGGGGTCATTGCGCGCCTGCAGGCAGTAGTGCGCAAAGACGGCCGGGTCTTTTGTCCGGCCTGGATGTGGGCAGCTCAGGACGGTCCACGCGCGCTGCTCGCTTTGGCTTTTGCCGATGACATGGGTGATTGGAATGGCTGGGTCGATGTTCCGCCCGAGGGCATCCATCGCTGCCAGGATCTGAGCTTACGCATCGAACTTGATGGTGCCGGAGCAACTGCCGAGGTCGGCGAGGACGGCCTGCTTGTTTTAAGCTGTGCCGGAGAGCGGGCCGTTATCCATCCCTTGGCTGATTGCAGCTTCGGTGGTCGGCAGGTAGCCTGGAGTACCGGCGTCGGATCCAACCAGGCCTGGGCTACCTGCGTCCTGCACACCGGTGGTGAACTGATGTTCCATCCGGGGACGCACGGCGAGACGGTGTGCGCCTGGGGTATCGAACTCCTAGCCTTGGATGAGCAACCGCTCGCCGGAGACCCAAGCACCGCCATCATCGATGCAGACCGCCGCTCCTATGCCTGGCCAGCTGCCGGACTCGCCATCGAGGCAAGGCGTCAGGATATTGGCTTCAGACGGATGTGGTGAGACTGAGTGCCTGCCTACCCATTGGTTGGACAGGGTGGCCGGTGCCGACTCCGTTTAGATAGAGGTCACCGTTGGCATGCGTGCCGACCAGCCGCACAGCGATGCGTCCTTTGTGATGATCTTCCCGCACGTGCGAAGCCCGGAGTGGCAGGTCTGGTCAGATGTGGTGGACCGGTTTGCTCTGATCGCGGCGTTTCCCGCGAGGCCGTGCCGCTGCGCACCTAGCGTCCGGTGTCGTCGACCAACGTCAGATAGTCGTCGAGGGCAGGGTAGTCAACACCGACCAGGCCGTTAAACTGCGCCCCATGCCCAACCTTTACCGCCTCGCCATCCTCCTCTCCCCGACCCTGCTCGTCTGCGCCGAACTCGCGCTGCCGGCGGTGTTCACGGACCACGCCGTGTTGCAGCGTGACCGCTCCATCCCGGTGTGGGGCAGCGCGGATCCGGCCACGGCGGTGACCGTCAGTTTCAACGGCACCACCGCCGCCACGGTGGCTGGGCCGGATGGACGTTGGCGCACCAGCTTGCCAGCGCAGCCGGCAGGTGGCCCCTACGAGTTGACCGTCACCACGGCTGCTGGTGCCTCGCGCACGATCCGCGATTTGCTGGTCGGCGAGGTTTGGATCTGCTCGGGCCAGTCGAACATGTCGTGGAGCGTCAAGGATTCGAACCAGCCCGACCAGGAGATCGCTGCCGCGGGCAAGCCGCGCATCCGTCTGCTGCAGGTGCCGCGGGAGGCGAAGCCTGAACCGGTGGCCGACATCAAGGCCTCCTGGCAGGTGTGTTCGCCGGAGACGGTCGGCAACTTCTCTGCGGTCGGCTACTACTTCGGCCGCGAACTGCACACGACGTTGGACGTGCCGATCGGCCTGATCGACAGTTCGTGGGGCGGAACCCCGGCCGAAGCCTGGACCGTGCTGGCGTGGCTGGAGGCCGACGCCGAGCTGCGCCCGATCGTTACGCGTTGGGCTGACACGTCGAATGCCGTGAACAAGGAGGACTACGAGAAGAAGCTGGCGGCCTACCAGGCACGGGCCGAGTTCGAGGATCCCGGCATAGCCGAGGCCGCCTCCACCTGGATGGCTCCCGACCTGGATGTCGCCACCGGCTGGCGGCAGGTCACTCTTCCGGCCGTGTGGGAGGACGGACTCAAGCCGGCTGAGCGCTTCAACGGCGGGGTGTGGGTGCGTCGCACGGTCGAGATCCCAGCGGCTTGGGCCGGCAAGGAGCTTGAGCTGAGTCTCGGTGCGATCGATGATTTCGATATCGCGTGGTACAACGGGGTCGAGGTCGGCCGGACTGGCAGGGACACCGAGAATTGGTGGATGGCCCCACGCCACTACGTCGTGCCGGCCACGCAGGTGAAGGCCGGCCAAGCGGTGCTGGCGGTGCGGGTGTGGGACCGATTCCTGGGAGGGGGCTTCGTCAGTCGCGCCGAGCAGATGCGGCTCAACCCGGTTGTCGACCAGGCCGCAGCGATCAGCCTGGCCGGTCCCTGGCTGCAGCGCATCGAGGTGTCCAAGCCGGAACCGACTGACCCGCCGCCAAGGAATCCGGCAGCGCTGCATAATGCCCCAGGTCATCTGTGGCATTCGATGTTGCAGCCGCTGGTGCCCTATGCGGTGCGTGGAGCCATCTGGTATCAAGGCGAGGGGAATGCCGGCCGGGCCGAGCAGTACCGCAGCCTCCTGCCGGCGATGATCGACAGTTGGCGCAGCGCCTGGGGCCAGGGCGATCTGCCCTTCTACATCGTGTCCTTGGCCAACTTCCGCGATCGTGTCACCGCTCCACGCGAAAGCGACTGGGCCGAGCTGCGCGAGGCGCAGGAACTGACGGCGCGCATGGTGCGCAACAGCGGCCTGGCCATGGCCATCGACATCGGCGACGCCAAGGACATCCATCCGCGCAACAAGCAGGAGGTCGGTCGTCGACTCGCGTTGCAGGCGCTGAGCAAGACCTATGGCCACGACGTCGTCGCCTCGGGTCCGACCCTGCGCGAGGTGCAGATCGACGGCGGAACGGTGCGCGTGCGCTTCAACGACCTCGGCGGTGGTTTGGCAACCAGCGACGGGCAGGCGGTGCGCGGCTTCGCCCTGGCCGGAGCCGATCGGGTCTTCCACTGGGCGACCAGTGCGGTGATCGCCGGCGACACGGTGGTCGTGCAAGCGGAGGGGGTCGAACAGCCTGTGGCGGTACGCTATGGCTGGGACATCAATCCGGACGTCAACCTGGTGAACGCAGCGGGCCTGCCGGCCGTGACCTTCCGCAGCGATGGCTGGCCGATGGTGACCGGCGGCAAGCGGTAGCGCGACAGACCATGGATGGTCTTTCGTTCAATCCATCCGCTGTGTCCACGGACGTGGGCGCAGCTGAGCGGCGGCAAGGTCGATAGTCCACGCCGCCGCGTCGAACCCGTGGTCGCAGTCGAGCAGGTCCACAAACTCGCGCCGCGCGCTGCGGGCCAGGAACAGGCGCTGGTCATCCGGCCAGGCGATGAGCAGGTCGTGGTCGCGGCGGTCACCGCAGTGCGCCAGGGCGCGAACCAGGCACAGGGCGAGATAGCCGTGGCGCTCGGCGACAACGTCGATGGCAGCTGGCGGAGCGGCGCGTGGTAGGCGGGGGTCGCGCAGGGCGGGGAGATCGAGCAGGCGCAGCAGCGCTGGCGCCAGCGCCGGATCGGCGAGGCGCTCGGAGTGATTTCGGCGCACCGTTCCGTCCGGCGCTCAGCGCGAGAGTCGGACATCGCGTTGGCCCTTGGTGCGCAGATATCGTCGCGATCGCAGGCCGCTCACGCGGTCGCGGCGATGACCACTCGGATCAATTCTGCCGGCACCGGCATCACTGACAGCCGACCGCGTGAAAACAACACGTGCTCAGCCCAGCCCGGATAGTCGTGTAGGGCTTCCCGTGCGATGGGTTCGGCGAAGCGGCGGACGAAACCGATATCGACCGCCGTCCAGCGCGGATTGGCGGGATCGGATTTCACATCGTGGTACGGCGACTTCGGATCGAATTGGGTTGGATCGCCGTAACCTTCACGCAGCACCGTGCCCAGGCCGACGACGCAGGGCGGTGTGCAATTGGAGTGATAGATCAACACCGGATCGCCGACGCGCATGGCGCGCAGATGGTTGCGCGCTTGATAATTGCGCACGCCGTCCCAGCGGGTTTTGCCGTCCCGTTCGAGATCGGCGATACCGAAGGTATCGGGCTCGCTCTTGACCAGCCAGCCGTCAGTCAGGGTTTGAGCACGAGGAGTTTTGGCGCGGGGCATGGAGTGCGCTCCGGAATGATCAATCGAGGGCGGCGATCAAGTCGGCGAAATCAGTGACGAACCAGTCGGCGCCGGCTTTGACCGGTTCGCGGACGACGATGCCGCCGTAGCCGATAAAGGCGTCGGCGGGAGGGCGTGCTTCCAGGTCCGTCGCGCCGTCACCGACCATGATCAGCGGCGTGTGTCCGGCGAGAGCTTTCAATCGTGCTAACACGGCGGCTTTGCCGCCGCTGCGTGCGGTCGGCAGATCGGCCGCGAAGCCGGCATAGCGGCCATCGGTGTGCCAGTGAATGACGTTAGCGTGGACGTGATCATCGGTGATGCCCAGTTGCTGCGCGAGCGGACGGATCATCGGGACGAAGCCGCCCGACACTAAGTGCACCTGGGTTCCGCGTGTGTGCAGGCGGCGCACCAATACGTCGACACCGGGATTCAAGCGCGGCGGATGCGCGTGCAGGCAGCGTTCGAGCAGACTGCGATCGGGACGGATCAGGTCGAGACGTTCGCGCAGGGCGACCTCAAACGATACCGCGCCGCCCATGGCGCGGCGCGTGAGCTGCGCCACCTGGTCGCCTTTGCCAGCAAACGCCGCGAGCACGTCGATGCCTTCTTCAGGACTGACGGTGGAATCGACGTCGAAGCATACGCAGCGTGCGCTGCGCCACAAATCGCGCACCGCTTGATGTCGTGCGTCCGGTGTGGGGTGTCCCGAGGTGTCACTCATGATAGGTCTGACGGTGGAGCGAGAGCGCACATGCAAAAACCCAGTGTTCTCGCGCGCTCCTGCACGGAAGACTCAGGACCTAGGACTTAGGGCTGATATACGACAGCACCCGGGCGATTTCCGCGCGCATGTCCTGACGCGTCACGATGAGATCGAGCTGACCATGCTTCATGCAGAATTCGGAGGTCTGAAAACCATCCGGCAATTCTTGCTTGATGGTTTCACGGATCACGCGTGGACCGGTGAAGCCGATCAGCGCTTTGGGCTCGGCCATGATCACGTCGCCGAGACTGGCGTAGCTGGCCATGACGCCGGCCATGGTCGGATTGGTGAGGATCGACAGATAGGGCAAGTGGGCTTGCGCATGACGAGCCAACGCCGCTGAAGTCTTAGCCATCTGCATCAGCGACACCGCGCCTTCCTGCATGCGCGCACCGCCCGAGGTCGAGACGATGATGACCGGCACGCGCTCGGCGGTGGCGCGTTCGATGACGCGGGTGAGCTTCTCGCCCACCACCGAGCCCATTGAGCCGCCGTTGAAGCTGAAGTCCATCGCACCGATGCCGATCTTGTGGCCTTCGAGCAGGCCTAAGCCGGTGATCACGGCATCGGTCAGACCGGTCTTCTCCTGATACTGACGGACGCGTTCGGGATAGGGCTTGGAGTCGACGAAGCGCAGCGGGTCGCCGCTCGAGAGGTTGGCGTCGATCTCGGTAAAGGTGCCCGCATCGAGCAACAGCTCGATGCGGCGGCGCGCCGGCAGCGGGAAGTGGTGATTGCACTCGGGACAGGTCTCCCAGCGCTCTTCGACCAGGCGCTTGAACACCACCTTGGTGCAGCTCGGGCATTTGACCCACAGACCGTCGGGGATCTTCTTGGGATCCTTGCTGACCGCACCACGACGTAGACGCTCAAGAACCATCGATTGCTCCAGAAGCCGGGAGTCTAGGTGGGCTGGCACAAGCGCCAAGGGTTGAGCCGGACCGTGTTCCCAACGCCTGCGTCCGCCCGGCTGTCGGGCCGGTTGCCAAGGCCGAGGCG
>CAYQAQ010000058.1:0-2116 GCA_964415495.1 uncultured candidatus Brocadiaceae bacterium
CAGCGTGAAGGCAGCACCCTCGGGAGCCTCGGCGACAGCGGGTATGAGATCCCGGTGGAAATCGCGCACTGGGCGATCGTTGAAGGCGGTGATGATATCGCCATTGCGCACACCAGCGGCGGCGGCAGCGGTGCCTTCCAGGACTTCGACCGCGACGCCCGCCACGGCGCCTTCGATCGCCGTCAAGCGTACGCCGAGCAGGCGCATGTCAGGCGTGCGATTCCAGGCTTCGCGCCCATCCGTGAGGTTACGCGCGGTCAGTCGGCCGCCCTCGTAGGAAACAAAAGTATTGCCGGCGATCAGCGCATTGCGCGCTCGCGAGGTGGTTTGCGTCCACGCCGTGGGCGAGGCGCGCAGCGGCGTCGCGGCCGGACGTTTCGCCCAGCCGGGTTGAGTGCCATTGCCGAGCCGCGCCAAGCCAACTTGGGCTAAGGCGGCAAGTGACGCTTCGAGATGCTGGTCGCGACCGCGGCCGAGTTCGATGTGGCCACCTTTACCCGCCAAAACGGCGCGGTATTGGCGGGTGGCTTCGGCCTTGTTGTCGGCGTGCTCGGCGCGGCGTCCCTGCCAGAACGCAGTCTCTGCCGCGAGGTCGGGCGCAAATGGCACTAGGCGCTCAAAGCGGGCCATGGTGGTGGCGAAGGCCTTGGCATCGTCGATGGCTTGTTCGAGCTGATGCCGCAGCAAGCGCGCAGCAGCGGTGGCGTAATCAGCCGGAGCGCCCCGCTCCAAGCCGCGCAGGAGTTGGTCATACGCTTCGGCGGTCTTCCCTTGCGCTGCCCACACTTTGCCGAGTGCGACATAGGGCCGGTAGTCGCTGGGATTGCGCGCGATGGCCTCTTTCTGCTCGGCAATGAAGGCGTCGGAGTCGCCGTAGGCGACCAGAGCCGAGGGACCAGCGACGATGACCATGCCATCATTGGCGGCAAAGGTCAGTGGTGGTTCCGCGCCGCGATCGGCGACGATTTCACCGGTTTTGCGATCATGCAGAGTCAACCGTTCATCGCCGGCCACCAGCACGGCAGTCGGTCCGATGGTGCCGCTGGGGCGAGCGGATCCGGAGGTGCGGTGCCAGACCGGCTGCGCGGCAGGGCAATCGAGGAGTGTCGTCTGCTTCCCAGCCAAGAGCGCCAAGCCATCGCTGACATCGACGACCGTGCCGCGTGCCCCATCGCCCAGATACCGCTGCGGTGCGTCGCCATCTGGGCCGATGATCCAGGCGAAGCCGTCCGCATCCGCCGGGGTGGCGACGGCCCAGCGGCCATCGCTGGCCAGCCCCGGTGAGCGCGGCGCTTCCCGCCGACGCATGAAGCGATCTTCCATGCCTGCTCCGGCGGTTGGATAGGTCCAGATGCGCTGCACGCTGCCGAGGGCATCCATGCGCGCCAACATGCCGGTGCTGGGCAAGACCAGCAGGCCGCCGCCATGGCGCACCATCAGCGGCGGCGTGGCATTGCCATCGTCGAAGAACATCGCCCGGCCCATCATCAGCGGCAGCTTGGCGATAAAGCGGCTCCAGGCGACGCTGCCATCACTGAGGCGGTGCGCGACTACGCGCAATTCCGGACCATCTTCACTGCGGCCCAACAAGGCAACGGCGACCACATCGTCGATCACCACCGGCGCTGAAGCACCGCCAACGGTGGCGGTTGAGCCGATCGGCGCACGCCACTGCCGTTGGCCCTGGCGATTGATGGCGGTCAAGGTCGCGATGCCTCCTTGATCCTGGCCGAGGGCGACGAAGCCACCTGGCCATGCGGCCGGACGGGCGGTGGCTGGCGGCAGCGGTTGGCGCCCGATCGCATGCAATTCACCGACACGGCGACCGACGAGATGGTCGAACAGGAAGCAGCTCAAGCCATCGCTGGCAGCATTCAGATCATCATGCGTGGTCGACAGCACGAAGGCTGCGCGGGCGGCGGCGCCGCGCAGACCGCGACCCATGCGCGGGGCCGGCGCGACATCGGCGCTCGGCAGGTCCAACCGCCACATTTCTTGCAGATCAAGCGTATGCGGTAGTCGCACTGGCGGCAGGACGCTGATCAACGCGCGCGCCGCAGCAATGCGCGGGATGAGCGCCGATTCACGGTCGTCGCCAGCGCGCGCCGCCACCGCG
>CAYQAQ010000058.1:2126-11331 GCA_964415495.1 uncultured candidatus Brocadiaceae bacterium
ATACGTGCCGAGATGGCCGAAGTCCCACGCTCGGTCGGCCAGGTGGCGCCAGGCCTCTTGGGCGGCTGGGGTGCCGGGATAGGTCGCGGCCAAACGCCGCCACGCTTCGCTGTCGGCGGCGCTTTCACGCAGCTGCGCGAGGGTATCGGCGGCCGGTGCGGCGTAGAGCTCGGCATAGCGCTCGGCGAGGCCCGCGCGCTTGAGCTCACTCGCCAGAATTTCCGATAGCGGAGCATACACGCCGTCGACCGCGACCAGGGCATCGCCATGGTCGTTCGCCAGCGCACGCACGCGCGCGAACAGAGCTTGCGCGTCATCGCCGCCGCCGCGTCGCACATCGGCGAGCAGTTCGGTCGCATTGCGGCGGACCTCCCAGGTGGTGGTCACCAGGGATTCGGCGGCGGGCTCGGGAACGTCCTCGGTGCTTGCGGGCGCCAGGGCCAACAGACCCCAGATGGCCAAGGGCAGGATGCGGCGGTGGCGGGAGCAGGCGGGCACGCCAGCCTTATAGGGTTCGCCGTCTCCTTCACCAGTGCTGGTACGCGGCCATTGCACGGTTGCGCCGCCGGATCTCGCACGATCATCGCGGCCCAATGGCCCAGTACGGCTCCGTCACCACGATCACGCCCCGCACGCGGCTAATTCTGCTCGATTGTTTCGAGACCTTGATCGAGCTGGTGGATGGTGCCTATCGTCCGCGCCAAGGGGTCAGCGATTTTCTCCGCCATTTCACGGTCAAACGAGCGGTACCTTTGGTCGTCATCAGCGACGCCGAACTCGAGGTGGTCGAGTCAGCACTGGAACAGGCCGATTTGCGTGGGGGGGTCACCGCGATCTATCACGCGGGCAATGCGCTGGAAGACCTCGGCGATGGTCGTCTGCGCAAGCGTCTCGACGTGCCCTTGGCCGACTTCCAGGTGCGGCCGGCTTTTGCGGTGTTCATCGGCGACAGTCCGCTGGATGCCCTGGCTGCGCAGCACCACGGCGTGCCGTTCATCCGCGTGCCGCGCAGTGAGGACCATGCGTTCTCGTTCGCCTCGCTGATCTCGGGTCCCAGCCGCTATGAAAGCAGTGAATTCTCGGCAACGTTTTTCGGCGAATATCTCAAGCGCGCGCAGAAGAAGGACGATCCGGAATGACGCATCCATCGAGTTGGACCGCGCGCATCGTGCAGACGATGGGCGGTTTGGTCTGTCGCTCCGTGGCGCGCTTCTTGTGGCGTTGTACCATTCGTTGCGATCGACCTTTGCCGCCGCCGCCGGTGCTGTTCGCCGCCAATCATCGCAGCTTTCTGGATCCGCCAGCGGTCGGGATGTGTCTGCGTGAGCCGATCGCGTATTTCGCCCGGTCGAGCCTGTGGAAGGCGCCGCCGGTGCGCATCATGCTCAACATGATGCACAGCATCCCGGTTGATCGCGAGAACCCTGGCGCGTCGAGCATGAAGGGTGCCATCGATCGGCTGAAGCAAGGCATCTCGGTATTGGTTTTCCCCGAAGGCACGCGCACACGCACGGGACGTCTGGGCCCGTTGCGCGAAGGCCCGGCCCTGTTCGCGCGGCGCGCCAATGTGCCGGTGGTGCCGGTGTATCTCTTCCGCTCGGACGCGGCGTGGCCGCGGCATCGTCTGCTGCCGCGTCTGGGCGAGGCGCGCGTCGCTATTCGTTTCGGTCCCGCCATCGTCGCGCCGGCGCATTTGCCACCACGTGAGCGCGATGCGTGGACCATGCGCCGCGTCGAGGCATGGCTGCGTGCAGCTGAGGCGCGCTTCTACGTTGTGGCCAAGCGGAAGAGTTGGTAGACCCGACAATCGCATGAGCGACCCCGCATCCACGACCCCGCCGGTCCAGCCTCTGCCGCAGTCTCCTCCGCAGTCTCCTTCGACATGGGAAGATCGTCTGCCTGCTGGGCAGCGCTCGCTGAATCGCTTTTGCGAAAACTGGATTTTCGCCTTCATCGTGGCGATGGGCATTCGCCATTTCGTGGTGGAACCGTTTCGCATTCCGACGGCGTCGATGGAACCAGCTTTGTACGGCGATCCCGCGCTGAATCGCAGTGACTTCGTGGTCGTCGATAAGGTCTTCAGCCGCTTCCGCGCCGTGCAGCGCTTCGATGTCACGGTGTTCCAATTTCCGGTGCCCGAGATCGCTGGGCGTGGCGGTGCCGTGGTGCCGGCTACGGATGGCGATGGGCATCGCCACGATCACTGGCTGACGCGGCCGTTGGTCTATCGCAGCTTCGTCAAGCGCGCTGTGGTGCTGCCGGGCGAGACCTTCTATATCGCCAATGGCGATATTTTTATCGCTGATGCGGACGGTGCGTTCACGGTTGCGGTCAAGCCGCCGGATGTTCAAGAAGCGGTGTGGGAATCGATTTACCGCCACGGTGCCCAGACCGCGCCCGTGTGGTATCTACCGTGGACTGCCAGCGCGGGCGCAGCGGTCGACAATCAGCGCGATGCCGGTCTGAGCCTGACGCTGGTTGAGGGTGGTCAGGTCACATTCACCCAGCCGCTGCATAATCTCTACGTTAAGCCGGGGCTGGTACGCGTTGAACCGAAAGTCGCCAGCAAAGGTCCGGAGATCGTTGAGGTCGCGCTCGACCAACCGATGTTCCGCTATCACGACCGCATGGGTTCCGTCTGGGATACCGACCGCTGGTGGCTGCAACGTCTGACCACGGCGGATCTCGACAATCCGAGTCACGGCGCGTTGCTCAACGTCGCGATGCGCGAGCGCATTGGCGATTTGCGCGTCAGTTTCACGGTCGCCGCGATCGAGGGTCGGGTGTCCTGCGTGCTCAGTGAAGGCAGCGAACAGACCTTGGTGCTCGACCTCACCACGGATGCGTGGCGCGTGGTCCGCACCTCGGCTGCGGGCGAGCAGGAGTTGGCGCGCGGCACCAGTGCTCTGGTCGGTCGCCGTATTCGTTTTGCGACGATCGATGATATGGCGGTGCTGACCATCGACGGAGAAGAAGTGCATCGCTCCGCCGTGGCGGCGGTCGATCCCGAAGCGCATCCGCTGAGCTGGTCGTGGCGGGGCGTCGGTACGATCACAGTCAGCGACCTGGCCGCCGAGCGTGACCTGCACTATAGCGCCAATGGCTTCCTGATGCCGGAGAAGCTCTTCGTTCAACAACCGCCCGGTCGTGCCCAACTTGGCGAGATGGGCACGCGCGATCGCTTGCCGCGGCTCTTGACCCAGGCGCGGGTGGGTCTCGGCCCGGATCGCATGACTGCCGCCACCGAGGTCCGCTCCGAGCGCGAAGTGCGCAGCCAGATGCTTGACCGCGAGGTGAGTGATCAGGAATTGCCGCGCCGCATCGGCTTCAGTCCCGAGACCGCGATCACCGCCCCCGACAACGCGTACCTGCTGCTGGGCGACAACAGCCCGATGAGTTGGGACGCGCGCAACTGGGGCTGGGTGCCGGCGGATAATCTGCGCGGGCGCGTCGTGCTGCGCATTCGCTCGAAGCGCATTGGCGGCACCTATATCCCGTTCCTCGATTGGTCGGTGGTCCGATGAGGGGGCAGGCAGGCATCGTCACGAATTCCACAATGGGCCTGAGATCCCGGATCCAGGCCGATGTCGCCACGTTTTCCACAGCCGAAATCCCAAGAATAGTGGCGAAAAATGGGATGAAGAATCCACCAAGAGATCGACGAGGTCCAGATACAGAGCGTAAGTCATTATTAAACAATGACTTGCAACCACTGTGGGAAACCTGTCAGCAACCCCATGTCTGGGTTGGTTGTATCCCTCGCACCGTTGCGCACTGAGTTTCCACAATGCCCCCATTACTTGTCGTCGACCAGGTCAGTAAGCGCTTTGGCGGACGCCAGGTCGTGACCGGCGTGTCGCTTGCGGTGGAACCCGGTGAAGTGGTGGGCCTGCTCGGTGCCAACGGGGCCGGTAAGAGCACTACCTTCCGCATGGTTGTCGGTCTCCTGGCCTCAGACAGTGGGTCGATCCGTTTCGTCGGTGAAGATGTCACCGCATGGCCGATGCACCGCCGCGCCCGCCTCGGCATGGGGTACCTAGCGCAAGAGCCGACGGTGTTCACCGCGCTGACCGTGGCCGACAACGTGCGCATCGTGCTTGAGCAGTACCACCCACGCAGCGAGGTCCCGGGTCGCCTCGACCATCTGCTCGGTGAACTCAACTTGCGTCATCTCGCCCAATCGCGGGCGGGCAGCCTGTCCGGTGGCGAGCGCCGCCGCTTGGAGATCACCCGCGCCCTGGTGGTCGAGCCCAAGCTGCTGTTCTTCGATGAGCCCTTCGCCGGCGTCGATCCCAAAAGCCGTGGCGACATCACCGCGATCACCGCCGATCTCAAACAGCGCGGCATCAGCGTGCTGATCACCGATCACCACGCGGAATCGATCCTGCGCATGGTCGATCGACTCTACGTCATGGAATCGGGCAGTATCCTCGCTAGCGGCACGCCAGACGACATCATCGCCAACCCGGATGTGCGGCGGGCGTATTTGGGGGAGGGGTTTCAGTTATGACTTCTCTCTTCTTTGTCCTAGGTCCTAGGTCCTGGGTCCTGCGTCCTGTGGTCACGAGGGTTGCGGGCACTCTGCGCAGGCTTGCCCTTGGGGTGGAATGTGGTGCGCGGCTCGGCAGGTGCGGCTCGCGGGACTCAGGACCCAGGACCTAGGACCAATCAAGCATGCCTGACCTCCGCAGTTCAACCGTGCACGCCGTCGTCGGCGTCTCGCATCGTTTGCGCGACGAGGTCGCCGAAGATCTCATGCACACGTGGCAGGGGCCGCTGCGGCGCCATGTCGAGCCCGACGACATTCAACGCATTGTGCTCGATCTGGCGACGGCCTCGTTGTTCGAAGAGCCTGCTTGCCATCTGGTGCGCGGGCGTGGCGATTGGGTGCGCAAGCAGCGTGATGCGTTCCGCGATTTGGTCGGTGTGCCCGTCAGTGGTGGCGTCATCGTACTGGTCACCGATCCACCGCCGCGCAAAGACGACGCCCTATTCAAGGCTTTAGCCAAGGCAGGTGCCGTGCATGCGGCGGATGAGCCCGCGTCGCGCGACGTCGCCGATTGGCTGACCGCGCGCATCGCGGCGCTACCGCAGGGGGCCAAGGATGCGCGCAAGATCGCCTTCGCCTTGATCGATCATGTCGGCACGGACATCGATGCCTTGTTGGCGGCGATGGAGGTCCTGAGCCTCCTGCGGCTCGACCAACCCATCGATGCCGCGGCGGTTTCTGAACTCCATGCCAGTGATGCTGCCAAGCCCTTATTCGCCTTCAGTGATGCCGTGCTCGAGGGCGAAGCCGGCAAGGCCTTGGCTCAATTGCACGCCTCGGGTGCTGGGCATCCGGAGCAAGCCTTGATGGTGTTGATCAGCGATGTGCGCAAGGTGCTGGCGTGTCTCGACAGCGACGACGATGCCGAAGCGGCGCGTATGGCGGGCCTCTTTGGTCGACCGAATTTCTACCACCCCCGGCGTCGGGCCCAGCGTCTGGGGCGTATCGTCGCCCAGCGGCTCTTGCGCGGTGCGGCGTTGGCACAGCGAGCCATGCGCAGTGGGGCCGACGCCATGCTGGTTCTGGAGACGCTAGTGCTTCACGCACGCGCCCTGGTCCGTCGCGCCGGTCGCTGATCAAAGTCTTCCCTCGTCAACGGTTCCCGTAGGCTAGGCTAGGCGGGCGAGGTTTCATGGACGTTTTCTTCTGCGATCTGTGCGGTGCCCGGGTGACCGATGCGGATCTTCGTGCCGGTCAAGGTCAGCGCAGTCGTTGGGACGTCATTTGCGCCAATTGCTTGGAGCAAGGCCTCGGTAAGGAGTGGCTGGGGAAGCGGTCGAGCGGTCGCAAAGCCGCGGTTGGTGCGGCAGATCCTGGTGATCGCGTTGCCACCATCGACGCCGAGCCGCCGGTGGCGGTAGCCGCCGCAGCGGAGCCCGAACCGGAACCCGTGGAAGCGGCACCTGCCGACGATCTCGTTGCAGCGCTGTCTTCGGCTCCCTTTGGCTTGGACGATCCCGATGCGGATCACGACGACCTTTATGCCCCGGCGAGTGACGACCACGTCGCGACCACGGACGGGGCAGAGCCTCTGCATGCCACCGCGAAGGTTGATGCACCGGCTCACGATCACGGGTCCAGCATGGCCGCGGCAGCGAGCGCGTTTTCGGCCTTGGGAGCCGGTCCGGTGATCAAGCTCGCTGATGGCGAAGACGACGACCTCGTCGATCGCGCCTATGCCACTCCGGCCGAACAATTGACGCCTGCCGGCGTGCCGGCCTTGGGCGAGCCCCCTTTTGGCGCTCAGTCCCGGCTTGGCGATCCGGAAAAAGCCGAAACGGCCCTGGTGCCGGCATTACCTGGTACAGAGGAAGCGGACCTCGATCTCAGCGAGGCTAAAAAGCCCGGCTCGTCCACCAGCTCACGGCGCAAATCGGCCCGCAGCGGTACCAGTTCGCGCATTGTCAAACCGCCAGGAAAGGGGACCAATAAAGGCAAGTCCTCGCGCAAGTCGGCCGCGCGCGGCAAAGATCATTCGAGCACCATCTTGATGGTGGGCGTCGGGTTGTTGGTGGTCATCGGCGCGCTCTTTGGCGTAGTGATGGTCAGTAAAAAATCCGGCAGTCGCAGCGCTGCGACGCCAGAAGTGGCGACGGAGCAGATTCGCAATGCGATCAGAAGCGGCCGAGATCAGGCCATAGCCGCGTTACGCAGCGACGACCTCAATGCCATGATCGCGGCCAAGGAGTCCTTAAAGGCGGCGCAACAACGGATTTATGTTTTCGAAGAGGATATGAAAAAACAAGGCAATCCGCAGGTCCGCATCGATGCCTATCTCGATAGCCTGCGCACGTCCGACACCATGATGCTGATGAATAATCTCAATAACGAGATCATCAAACGTCAGAATCAAAATAAGTTTCGCTGAGTGCATGGCTGATCCAGCCCGCGCAGCGGCGTCGGGACTGGCCAGCCGGCTGGTCGCATGGCGTGCCCTGGCCGCTCTCGATGACGGCACCCACGATCGTATCGCTGAGGCGCTCGACACCAGCGAGCTGGATGGCCGCGACGCTGCCCTCGCGCGCGAGCTCGCCTTCGGTGCGGTGCGTCATGCCTTGCTCTACGATGCGCTGGCCGATCGCTTTCTGCGGCGTGGTCGTCAGCCGCTCCCGGTGCGGCGCGCTTTGCGGCTGGTCGCGCATCAATTGTTCGCGCTCGATCAGGTACCGCCACATGCCGTCGGCCAGACCATCGCGGCCTTGCTGCGCCAGGTCGGTGAACCGCATATCGTCGGTGTGGTCAATGCGGTGACACGTCGCTTGTCCGAGCTGCGCGTGGAACACCGCACCGATGAGGGGCCGCTTGGACGCCTTGCTGTCGAGGATCAACCGCTTGATGAGGCCAGCCGCTACAGCTTGCCGCGTCGCTTGGTTGCCGATCTCGCGCCGGCGCTCGACGGCCATGACGATCGCGCCGCACGTCTCACCGCACTGACCCGCGTCGCACCGCTGTGTACGCGCCTACGCCCCGGCCCGCGCGTGCCACCCGGCCGCAGCGTGGTGCGCCAAGACGGCGACTGGTGGTGGTGGGAAGATCCGCAAGAAGCCCTGCGCGGTCCGGTCGCTGACGGCCGCTGCGTCGTGCAAGACCGCACGCAGGCCGAGTCCATCCAACTGGCGACGCCGCGTCCGTTGGAGCGTGTGCTGGATCTCTGCGCCGCACCCGGAGGGAAAGCCCTGCTTCTGCACGACCTCGGCTGCCGCGTCACCGCCGCCGACGTGCCGGGAACGCGCTTAGAGCGCTTACGCGCCACGCTGCCGCCAGAAGTGCCGGTGGTTGCCCTCGACGGGCGTCGCCCGCCATTTGCATCCGGCAGCTTCGATCTGGTGGTGGTCGACGCGCCGTGCTCAAACACCGGCGTGCTCGCGCGTCGTCCGGAAGCCGCGCTGCGCTACGACGATCGCCATCTCGCGACGCTCATCGGCCTGCAACGCCGCCTATTGCGCAGTGCCGCCGATCTCGTCGCACCCGACGGCCGTCTGCTCTACGCCACGTGTTCGCTGACCCCGCGCGAAAACCAAGGCATCGCCCACGAGCTGCGTGGCTGGCGCATCTGGCGCGAGCATCTGACGTGGCCGGATGGCTGGCATGCTGGCGGTTACGCGGCGGTGTTGGTGCGATCGACGTGTCCGGAAGTCCGGGAGTCCGGAAGTCCGGAAGTCGTTTCTGCAACGTCGGCCGACGAAAACGGCAGCAATTCTGGGCATTAAGATCAGGCCATCATCGGCGCGCACCGGTCTTCCACGAGACGTCCGGACTTCCGGACTCCCGGACCGGGGCAATGCTTACAACGCCTCAGCAACCGCCGGATCGTTTTCCAACTCCGTCGCGGGCAACTGCACCAGGCCTAACAGCTTATCGATGATCGCGTCGGCTCTCAGGCCCTTGGCCTCGGCCTCGTAGCTGGGCTGGATGCGGTGGCGCATGACCGGCTTGGCCGCGCGGCGGATGTCTTCCAAGCTGACGAAGGTGTGGCCGCGCAGCGTCGCGTGGGCCTTGGCGCACAGGACCAGGGCCTGACCAGCGCGCGGGCCCGCGCCCCAACGTAGCAGGGGGGCGAGGTCGGCGTGGCCGCCTTCGGCCACTGGGCGGGTGGCGCGCACCAGGGCCAGGGCGTAGCGCATCACGGCGTCGGCGACTGGGGTCTCGCGCACCAGATGCTGCAGGGCGATCAAGCTTTCGGCGTCCATGACCGGATCGGGGGCTGCGAAGCTGTTGCCGGTGGTGCGGCGGATGACTTCGAGTTCGTCCTCTTCGCCGGGATAGCCGACGGTGATCTTGAGCAGGAAGCGATCGAGCTGGGCTTCGGGCAGGGGGTAGGTGCCTTCCTGCTCGATCGGGTTTTGGGTGGCGAGCACGAAGAACGGTGCGGGCAGCTTGCGGCGTTGGCCGCCGGCGCTGACTTGGCGTTCTTGCATGGCTTCGAGCATCGCGGCCTGGGTCTTCGGCGGCGTGCGGTTGATTTCGTCGGCGAGAATCACCGAGGCGAAAATGGGTCCGGGCAGGAACTGGAGTTCGCGCGCGCCGGTGGCTTTGTCCTCGCGAATGACCTCGGTGCCGGTGATGTCGGCGGGCATCAGGTCGGGGGTGAACTGGATGCGGCTGAAGGTCAGGCGTGTGGTCGCGGCCAGGGTGCTGATGAGCAGGGTCTTGGCC
>CAYQAQ010000059.1:0-1487 GCA_964415495.1 uncultured candidatus Brocadiaceae bacterium
GGCAACAGCCAATGGGTCAATATCGTCGTCGCGATGACGCTGAGCGCGACCAAGGGCCATAAGCGACTGAGGCAATCAGCGGTGCGCAGACCGCTCGATGCCAGGGCGCGAAACTCCCCATCACGTTGCATAGCACTGACCGTGATCAGTACGCCGGAGGCCAGCGACAGCGGAATGGCCAGCGGCAAGGCCAGCATGACGATGGTCGGCAGCGTCGGCAGCAGGGTCAGAATCGGTACGCCGCGCCCGACCGCGATCGCCAACTGTCCGCCCGCGGCCAGGATCAGGAAGACCGCGAGCAGGATCAGCACCCGACTGGTGGTGCGCAGCAGCAGATAACGGGACAGGGTCGACACGCGCCGGCATTGTTACGACATCGCTGGGACCGGAAGCCCGGAAGTCGCGGTGTCGCACGACGACCGCGGGAGGTGGGTGGCGACCCTACTCCGCCCGTACCAGCCAGGCCCGCTCGCCGCTGGCCTCGAACTCCCGCACGTCAGTGATCTGACAGCGCAGCAACAGGACCGACCCGGAGTACCACAGGCCGCAGGCCGCGCCGGAGCCACCCGCCTTATGCGAATCCTGAGAGATGCAGTCGATGAGGACGGCTTGGCCGACTGACGCCCAGAAGCGGAAATTCATCTTATTCGCGAAAGCGCGACAGCGGATCAGCACCGGACTGACGCTCTTGTCGTCCCAGCCGCCATCGGTGTTGCCGCTGGCGACGCAGTCGATGTAGCGGATGCGGGTGCAGCCGCCTTCGGCCGCAAAGCCATCGGCATTCCAGTACCGATCTCCTGCATAGTGGTGGTTGTTGCGTCCCTCGCAGCGAATGAAGGCGATGTCGTCCTCATGCAACGGCTCGCGGCCCTGCTCCTTCGCCTTGCGGTCACCGATGATGTGGTAACTGATGGGGAAGGGCTCGACTGCCCATTCGGCGCCGCCGGAGTCAGCCACGCAGTCTTCGACCACCACCCGCTGATGGCCCCTCTCCAGGCGGACCCCGCGCTTGGTGTAGCCGATGATGCGGCAACGCCGGATAGCGAGATCCTGCGAGCGTTCCTGATCCGGTGCCCAGCCGATCAGATGGAAGCCGCTGCGCACGCTGGCGATGTCCAAGTCCTCCCAGGTGATGTGGGCCAGGCCGCCAGCCCGGGCGTAGATGGCGTGATGGCAGGCGCGCAGACGCAGATGCCGCACGATCACGTGGGCGCAGCCCGGCTCGAAGGCCAGCCCGTGCGCGCCGCTGGCTGGTTGCTCCCGGGTCCAGGTCGAGGTGATCATCGGCAGACCCCCGCCGGTATCGGTTCCTTCGATGACGATGGGGTGCTCCGCGGTGCCGGTCAGGCGTACGGCATAAGGCGTGCCGACATACGTGCCGCTGCCCAGACGCAGGGTGTCCCCCGCCGCCAGGCCGCCACTGAGCAACTCGGCCAGCGCCACCGCGCCGCGCGCGTGCTCCCACGACGATCCATCGCCGTTGCCGG
>CAYQAQ010000059.1:1497-5150 GCA_964415495.1 uncultured candidatus Brocadiaceae bacterium
CACATGAACGGTGGCGGCCGGACAACTGGTGCAAATGGCGAGCAGCAGAGCGAGGTGTTTCACGGGGCATTCTCCGGATCGTAGCAGCGCCAAGCGGCGCGGGTGGAATCGTAGGCAGCGACATGCAGGTCGACGTGCAGCCACGCCGCCTTGTCGCGATGACGTGGGCCGGGATTGCCGTAATTCCAGGTCGGCCCATTGAGCGACACGCCCAACGTCCATTCGTTGCTGTCACCAACCAGGATGCGGGTCGAGGGATGGGTCACCGCGGACCAGGCGAAATCGCCAGCGCGGCCCCTGCTGATGTTCGATGCGTTCCACACGCTGCGCCGCGGACTGGCTGGCAAGGCCAACTGGTGGTTGATCGCATAACCCAACCGCCACGCCACGGTCTTTTTGAAATTGGGACAGCCGCCGACCACGTTCTTGCGGTTGAAGCTGGCGTTGTGCATCGACACCGGACCACTCCCACTGCCGACCCCGGCATAGGGTGCGATGAGTTCGTACCAGTGATATCCACCGCGCGGCAGTTGCGCCGAGGGCAGGATATCCTGGTGATCGCCGGCGTAGCCCGCGATCGCGATGCCGACCTGGCGCAAGTTGGACAGACAGGACAGGGTTCGCGCCCGCGACTGCACCAACGCGATGCTGGGCATGAGCAGCCCGACGAGGACGGCGAGGATGGTGATGGTCACGAGCAGTTCGACGAGCGTGAAACCTCGGCGCGGTGCCGCGGTCGATTCGCGCACCACCAGCGTGCCCTGCAACGGGGCGAGCCCTGCGGAGGTCGGTTCCAGGATCAGTCGCGCTGCCGACTCGCCCATCACCTTGGCAGGAATGGCCACCGTGGTGAGCGCCGGAGTGACCAGTGCTGTCCAGTCGGTACCGTCGATACCCACGACGCTGAGATCGCCCGGAACGGTACGGCCGAGCGCGTGCGCGATGCGAATGGCGCGCAAGGCATAGGCGTCGGCATAGGCCAGGACCGCGGTGGGCCGATCGTCCGCCCGCAGAACTGCCGCAAGATCCGCCTCGCTGTCGACCACCGTACCGCTGGTCCAGCGATGGCGACGACACCAGGCGCGGAAACCGCGCTGGCGCAGTGCTTCTGAACCATGCGTCCGTCGGGCAACGGGACGGCGATAATAGATGAAGCGACGATGACCCAACGCATGGAGGTGATCCATCGCGCAATCGACCACCTGCAGGTCATCGACGACCACCTGATCGGCTCCCGCCTGCACTTGGCCATCGAGATCCGGCGCGTTGATCCACACCGTGCGCAGATGGGCCTCGGCCAATTCCTGTTCGCAGGCGCCGGGCACGGCGTTGAGGATCACCGCCGCATCGAATTGCCGATAGCGGATCGCCTCTCGCCAGGCCGCGTCGCCGCTGCGCACGGGGACCACGACCAGATGGCAGTCTGCGTCAGCGAGGCGCTGGGTCAGGCTATAGAGCACGCGACCGTTGACCTCATTGTGCAACCTGACATTGGGTTGGGTGAACAGACCGATCAGCCCCGCGCGCTGCGCCTGCAAGGCCCGCCCGGCCCAGTGCGGATGATAATTGAGGTCACGAGCGGTGCGGCGGATGCGGTCACGGGTCGCAGCAGCGAGATCGCAGACCTCGTCAGGCTTGTTCAAGGCCACCGACACGGCAGCAACAGAAACCCCGCATTCCCGGGCGATGTCGATGAGGCGGACGCGATCGGCCATGGCTGGGTCCCTCTCGACCTCTTATCTCCTGAAACGTTTTAGATCCAAGGCAAATGCCATCCCCGGGCTCTGTCGAATGGCCCCACCTGAATGGTCAATCGCCGGCGGCGCCCGCCAGAAATCCCGCGATATCGACCGCTTCGCCAGCGGGTGCCTCCAGTCGCAGGCGGGCCTCGCCGATCTGCGGCACCACGTCGATGTCCTGAATGCGCAGCTGGATCTGGGCGTCGACGACGGCGATGGTCACCGTCCAACTGGCGGCGCGGCGCAGCCCATCGAAGACTTGGGGCCGCGCGTAGTCGATACGCAGGGCTTCCGTGCCATCAGCGAGGTACCAGCGTTTACGCTCGATGCTCAGACCATCGGCCGCGAGATCGACCTCGACACGCAGTCCGGTGCCGGGATCGATGCAGCTCAGCCCCGCGTCAGTGCGGGTAAACGTGGTCGCCAACGGTAGCGGGCCCGCTTTGAGGTCCTCAATCAAGCGTTCCGGTCGTGCCTGCGGACCCAGCACCTCGACAAAAGCGGTACGCAGCGAATCGCGGATGACCTCGCCATCGCGAACGACGGCGAGCAGGGAACCGTCGGCACTGATCAACCCTTCAATGCCAGAGAACCCGACGCGGCTGGCGCTCAAACGCACGCGACCATCAGCAGGACTCCACAGGTTCACGGTCGCGATCTGCGCATCCATGCCCGCGGGCCGGACCCGCACCAGCAGCTGCGCCGTGATGTTGGCCGCCATGCCGTGATGCGCCACGACGCGCTGCGCTAACGCGAGGGCATCGTCCGCGGGCACGCCCTGCACTGGCGGCGTCTCGCGACCACACCCGCTCACGAACACACTGAGCACCATCACGAGGACACCCCACGCCCACGAGACTCCCGGGCTTCCGGCCGTCCGGACGTCCGGACGGCCCCTCATACCGGCTCCGCCACCAGATCATACCCATCGATACCGGTGACGCGGACCTGAATGAAATCACCCACCGGCGCGGTTTCCGCCGCGACCAACGTCACGGCGTCGACTTCGCTCGCCTGGCCGAAATGGCGCGTGGCATAGGTACCGAAATCACGCTGTTCGTCGACCAACACCGTCAGCTCGCGCCCGAGCCAACGCTGCGAACGACGTTGATGATGCGCCGCCTGCGCGGTCATGAAACGGTCGTAGCGGTCGGCGATGACCTCGGGGTCGACCTTGCCCGGCATCTTGGCGGCCGTGGTGCCGTCTTCGTCGCTGTACTGGAAACAGCCCACCGAGTCGAAGTCCTGATCACGCACAAAATCCATCAATTCGGTGAAATCTTGGTCACGTTCGCCAGGAAATCCGACGATGAAGGATGAGCGCAAGACGACATCCGGCATCGCCGCACGAATGGCGTTCAAGCGTTCGGTGATCGCTGCGCGGGTCGTGCGCCGACCCATGGTCGCCAAGGTGCGGTCCGCCGCATGCTGAATGGGCATATCGACGTATTGCACGACGTTGGGCGTCTCGGCCATGGCGGCGATCAGCGCATCGGTGAAATCGTTCGGATAGCAGTAATGCAAACGCACCCAGCTGTCCGGTGCGGCAGCGGCGAGTTCGCGCACCAGCTGCGGCAGCCGTTGTTCGCCGTAGAGATCGGTGCCGTAATAATCGAGATGCTGCGAAATCAAATTGATCTCACGCACGCCGCGCGCGGCCAAGGTGCGCGCCTGCTGCACTAACTCCTCCTGCGGTCGCGAGCGATGCTTGCCGCGAAACAAGGGAATGGCGCAGAAGTTGCAGGTATTGTCACAGCCTTCGGCGATTTTCAGAAACGAGTAATGCGGCGGCGTCAGCTGACTGCGCTGATCATGGGTCAGGCGATGCGCTGGCGCGTCGGGAAAATGCTCGCGCACGACGGCGGGGAAGCGGTCGTAGTCTTTGAAGGTCACCCACTGATCGACTTCGCTGAG
>CAYQAQ010000059.1:5160-11318 GCA_964415495.1 uncultured candidatus Brocadiaceae bacterium
TTCGCGCAACTCGTCGAGATAGCGTTCTGTCAGGCAGCCGGCGACAAACAATTTCGCGCCCGGCTTGCGACCTTCCGAGGCGCGCAGGATGTGGTCGATCGACTCCTGCTTGGCGCCTTCGATGAAACCGCAGGTGTTGACGAGAACGAGATCGGCCGCGTCGAGTTGGTCAGTCAGCCGGAAGTCGACCGAGCGCAACGCCGTGACGAGATCCTCGCTGTCCGCGAGATTCTTCGAGCAGCCGAGACTGATGAGGGCGGCCGTACGGCCGGTGGACGTGACCATGGGGCGAGGGTTCTAGGGTCGCAACCGGGCCAGCCAATCAATCACTGTTCAACTAGGGGCGCTTTGGTTACCGGGCCGGCCAACCACCGTGCTCACAGGGCAAGTGCTGTGCCGCGATTCCCTTGACCCTGTCCGCCAGACGGGTCCACTGCCCACCCCGTGCTCGTGAACGACTCGCCGCCCCTTCTTACCATCAGCCTCGCCGGCCCCGACGACGCCCCCCTGCTTGCGACCATGTTGCAAGAATTCGCTGCCTTCGAGCGCCTGCCCAACGCGAGCACCGAAGAGACCATCCGCGCCGAGCTCACCGCCAGCGACGGCGTCTTGCAGGCGCTGATCGCTCGTGTCGATGGCCAACCGGCCGGTTTCGCCACCTTCTTCCAGACCTATTCGACCTTCGTCGCCCGCCGCGGCCTGTACCTCGAAGACATCTACGTCGCCGAGAGCTACCGCAACCGCGGCGTCGCCACCGGCCTGCTGCGCCACCTCGCCCGCTTGGCGGTCGAACGCAAGATCGGCCGCGTCGAATTCACCGTGCTGCTGTGGAACAGCATCGCCATCGAGTTCTTCGAAGGTCTCGGTGCCACACCCAATAGCGCCTGGACAACGTATCGCCTGTCCGGCGAATGGCTGGAAAAGCTGGCGCAGTAACGATCGCAAGGCAGCGACCCGCTGAGCGGTCGCTTTCCCAGCGCACAGACACCTCTAGCGTGCGCAGCCCATGCCGCCGATTACGCCCTCCCGTTCGCTCAGCAATGTCCGCTATGAAATCCGCGGTCCGCTCGCCCAGCGCGCCTTGGAATTAGAGCGCGCTGGCCACGAGATCATCAAGCTCAATATTGGCAATCCCGGTGCCTTTGGCTTTCGCGCGCCAGAAGCCATGCGCCGCGCCATCATCGAGAACCTCGAGACCGCCGACGCCTACACGCATCAGAAGGGCATTTTTCCCGCACGCGAAGCGATCGTGCATCAGCAACAGAGCCGGGGCGTGCTCGATGTCACCGTCGACGATGTCTTCATGGGCAACGGCGTCAGCGAACTGATCCTGACGGCCTTGCGCGGCTTACTCGACCCTGGTGACGAAGTGTTGGTGCCCAGTCCCGATTATCCACTATGGACGGCGGCCGTCACGCTCAACGGCGGCGCGGCCGTGCATTATCCCTGTCGCGAAGAAGACGGCTTCGTGCCCGATCCCGATGCCGTACGCGCGCTGATCACACCGCGCACTCGCGCGCTGGTGGTGATCAGCCCGAATAATCCCACCGGCGCAGTCTATCCGCGCGCGGTGATGGAAGGTCTGGCGCGCATCGCCGAAGAGCACGGCTTGGTTTTTTTCAGCGATGAGATCTACGATCAGATCTGCTACGATGGCGCTGTGCATATTCCAGCCGCGACGCTGGTGAAGAAAACACTGTGCATCACGTTTGGTGGCTTGTCGAAAGTCTACCGCGCCTGCGGCTATCGCGTCGGTTGGCTGGTGGCCTCGGGCGAACGCAGTGACGCGCGTGACTATCTGCAGCAGCTCGATGTCCTCAGCGCGTTGCGTCTGTGCAGCAACGTGCCGGGGCAATGGGCGGTGCAAACGGCTCTTGACGGCCACCAATCGATTTACGAACTCACCGCGCCGGGCGGCCGCCTGTACGAGACACGTCGCGCCGTGATCGACGGGTGTGCCCGCAGCAAGCGCCTGAGCGCAGTGGCACCGCAGGGCGCGCTTTATGCTTTTGTACGCATCCGCGACGCGGGACCTGATTTCGATGATCAGCGCTTTGCGTTGGAGTTGCTTGAACGCCAACACGTTCTGATCACGCCGGGCCGAGGGTTCAACGTACCCTACCGCGACCACGTGCGCATCACGTTGCTGCCGGAAGCGCGCCAGATGCATGAGGTCTTCGCCCGCATGGAAACGCTGCTCGCTGCACGCTGAGTCTTTCTACTCATCCCTTTCGGATACCCTGCCATGAGCACCATCAATCGTACCCCGGCCTGGAAGAATCTCGCGCTGCACGCTAAGGCAGTGAGCAAGCTGCATCTGCGCGATCAGATCAGCGATCGGAAGCGCGCGAGCGCGCTGACCGCAGAGCACGACGGCATCCTGCATGATGCCAGCCGCCAGAATGCGACGCCAGAAACGCTGCCGCTGCTGCTCAAGCTCGCGACCACCGCAAAACTTCCGGCGCAGATCAAAGCCATGGCCGGCGGCAAGCGCATCAACACCAGTGAAAACCGCGCCGTTTTGCATATGGCACTGCGCGCGGCCGCGACCGAAAATATCGTCGCCGACGGACGCAACGTGGTCGACGACGTGCATGCGGTGCTAAACCGGATCAAGCGCTTCGTTACCGTCATTCGGCGCGGCAATTGGACCGGCGCGACCGGCAAGGCCCTCACCGACGTCGTCGCCATCGGCATTGGCGGCAGTTATCTCGGCCCCGAATTCGTCGCCGAAGCGATGCGCACCGATCCCGTTTGCGCCGCCGCTGCCGCGGGTCGCCACCTGCGCTTTCTTGCCAACGTCGATCCCATCGACGTTTGCCGCGCCTTGGATGGCCTCGATCCGGAACGCACGCTGGTCATCGTGATTTCGAAGACCTTCACGACGGCCGAGACCATGCTCAACGCCAAGACATGCCGTCAGTGGCTGATCGACAAGGTCGGTGCCGGTGCGGTGGCCAAGCAGATGGTGGCGGTGTCGACCAACCTCGATGCGGTAGCCGAATTCGGCATCAATCCCAAGAACGCCTTCGGTTTCTGGGACTGGGTCGGCGGTCGCTACAGCGTATGCAGCGCCGTCGGTGTGCTGCCGCTGGCCTTGCAGTATGGCTGGAAACCGGTGGCGGATTTCCTGGCCGGTGCCCGCGATATGGATCGCCACTTCTTGACGGCGCCGCCTGCGAAAAATCTGCCGGTGTTGCTCGGCCTGTGGGGCGTGTGGAATAGCAGTTTCCTTGGCCGGCCAACGCGCGCGCTGTTGCCGTATTGCCAGGCTCTCCACAAGTTCGCGCCGCATATTCAGCAGGTCGACATGGAGTCGAATGGTAAGCGCGTCACCCGCGACGGCACCCCGCTGCCCTTCGCCGCTGGCGAAATCGACTTCGGCGAGCCGGGTACCAATGGCCAGCATTCGTTCTACCAGCTCATTCACCAGGGCCGCGTGGTGCCAGCCGACTTCATCGGCTTCACGCGTTCGCAGCATCCGGTGGCGCTCGACGGCGAAGCAGTCCCGAACCACGACGAACTGATGGCAAATTTCTTCGCCCAGCCTGATGCGTTAGCGATGGGTAAGACCCGCGCCGAACTCAAAGCCGACGGCGTTGCCCCCGCCCTGATCCCGCACAAAGAATTTCCCGGCAACCGGCCCTCGAATGTGCTGCTGATCCAAGGCGCCTGTACTCCCAAGCGCGTCGGCCAACTGCTCGCGCTCTACGAACACCGCACCGCCGTGCAGGGTTTCATTTGGGGCCTCAACAGTTTCGACCAATGGGGCGTCGAACTCGGCAAGGTCTTAGCCAAGCAGGTGCGCGGCCAACTCGCGATCAGCCACAAGCAACGTCAGAGCCCGATCATCGGCTTCAATCCGGCGACGACCGCATTGCTCGAGCGCTACCTCAGTGGCTGAGCGACACGGAGGCGACACGCCACGCTTCGCCACAGGACTCTGCCCTTCCGCCTGACGCCGACAACGAGCCTGGGCCAGCCGCCGCGTCAGCCCAGGGCCGCCTGCAATATGCGATTAAACGTTGCGCTCGGTCGCATGGCGGCACCGGTCTTGTTGGCATCGGGCCGGTAGTACCCACCGATATCCGCGGGCTTGCCCTGTACCGCGATCAATTCGGCGACGATGGTCGCTTCGTTAGCGGTGAGCTCGGCCGCAAGCGGCGCAAAGCGCTTCTGCAGCGCGGCGTCCTTGCTTTGCTTGGCCAGGGCCTGCGCCCAATACAGCGCCAAGTAAAAGTGCGAGCCGCGATTGTCGATGCCGGCGCCGACTTTGCGCGCGGGCGACTTGTCCTGTTCTAGGAACATGCCGTTGGCCTCGTCGAGGGTCTCGGCCAGTACTTTGGCCTGGGCGTGCTGGAGGGTGTCGCCGACATGTTCGAGCGATGCGGCGAGCGCAAAGAATTCGCCGAGGCTGTCCCAGCGCAGGAAATCCTCTTCGGTGAACTGCTGCACGTGCTTCGGCGCCGAGCCGCCAGCTCCGGTTTCGAAAAGTCCACCGCCATTGAGTAGCGGCACGATCGACAACATCTTCGCCGACGTACCCACTTCTAAAATCGGAAACAGATCGGTGAGGTAATCGCGCAGCACGTTACCGGTCACCGAGATCGTATCCTGCCCGGCTTTGAGGCGCTCCAACGTGTGCGTGGCGGCAGCCGCCGGGGCGAGAATGCGGATATCGAGGCCGCTGGTGTCATGCAGCGGCAGATAGCCATTAACTTTCGCAATGATCTGCGCGTCGTGGGCACGCTTTTCGTCGAGCCAGAATACCGCTGGCGTCGCACTGAGGCGCGCGCGCTTGACCGCGAGCTTGACCCAATCCTGCACTGCCGCGTCTTTGGTCTGACAGGCGCGCCAGATATCACCGGGTTCAACGCTATGGGTGAAAATGACGGCGCCAGCCGCGTCGACCACGCGCACGGTGCCGGCAGCAGCGATTTCGAAGGTCTTGTTGTGCGAGCCGTATTCTTCGGCCGCCTGCGCCATGAGGCCGACGTTCGGTACACTGCCAATGGTGCGCGGATCGAGCGGCCCGTGCTGCTGATGGAAGGCGATGGTTGCTTGGTACACCCCCGCATAGCTGCGATCGGGGATCAGCGCGAGCGTATCCTGAAGGTCGCCCTTGGCGTCATACACTTTGCCACCGGCACGAATCAACGGCGGCATCGAGGCGTCGATGATGACGTCGCTCGGTACATGCAGATTGGTGATGCCCTTATCAGAATTGACGAACGACAGGCCGGGACCGTTGGCGTAGGCCACCTGAATATCGGCTTCGATCGCCGTTTTCTCGGCTGTCGGCAGGCCTTGGATCTTGGCGACCAGATCACCGAAACCGTTGTTGAGATCGACGCCGAGTCGGGTGAAGGTCGCTGCGTGCTTGGCCAGCAGATCCTTGAAGAACACCCGCACCGCGTGGCCGAACAGAATCGGATCGCTGATTTTCATCATCGTCGCTTTGAGATGCAGCGACAGCAGCACGCCTTCGGCCTTGGCCTGAGCGATGCTCCGTTCGTAGTAAGCGACCAGCGCTTTTTTGCGCATCACCGTGGCATCAAGGATTTCTCCGGCGACCAGGGGCAACTGGTCCTTGAGCACCTGCACCGATACGCGCGGTGGTGGCCGCCGTCAACGTCGTCGACTGTTCATTACTGAAGAAGTCGCCCTCGCTCATGGCGACAACGCGGGTCTTGGAGTCCTTGGGCCACGGCAGGTTCTTGGGCGGATGCGCCCGCGCATAGGCCTTCACGGCTTTGGGCGCACGGCGATCGGAGTTGCCCTCGCGCAAAACTGGGTTCACGGCCGAGCCCAGCACCTTGGCGTAGCGCGCGCGCACGTCCTGCTCAGCGGGCGTACTCGGGGTCTCGGGGAAGTCAGGCAGGCCGTAGCCCTGGGCCTGAAGCTCAGTAATCGCCGCCTTCAGCTGCGGGATCGACGCACTGATATTGGGCAGCTTGATGATGTTGGCATCCGGCTTCAGGGTCATGGCACCCAGCTCAGCCAAAGCGTCCGGAATGCGCTGGGCCAACGGCAGCTGATCGGCAAACGCGGCGAGAATGCGTGCGGCCACCGAGATATCGCGGGTCTCGACGTTGATGCCGGCCTGGCGGGTATACGCCTGCACGATTGGCAGCAGCGAATAGGTCGCGAGCGCCGGG
>CAYQAQ010000060.1:0-4725 GCA_964415495.1 uncultured candidatus Brocadiaceae bacterium
TGATCCCGCCCATCCTCGTCTTCGGCGGCTACATCATCACGCATGGTGAATTGGGCCCGGGCGGCGGTTTCCAGGGTGGCGTGGTGTTGGCTTCGGCATTTATCATCTATGCCTTGATCTACGGTCGCGATGCCCTGCATCGCGCGTTCCCGCGCCAGCTGTGGGTCGTACTCGGAGCGATGGGTGTGTTGTTCTATGTCGGGGTCGGCATGGTGGGTCTGCTCAGCGGCGGTCAATTTCTCGACTACCACGCCCTGGCACCCGGTCATGGCGAACATGGTGAGCCACTCGGCATGAGTCTGGTCGAATATGGCGTCGGCGTCGCGGTGTGCGCGGTGATGGTGATGATCTACGACATGATTTGCGAGACGGCTGACGATGTCGATGAGAGCGAGGAGGCGTCATGAGTTTGCTCGCCTCGCATGCCAACTACTGGTTCGCCATCGCGATCATGATGATCGGCTTGTACGGCATCATCGCCAAGCGGAACCTGATCAAGCAGGCGATCGCCTTGGGTATCTTCCAAACCGGCATCTTCTTGTTCTACATCTCCATGGCGGTGGTCACCGACGCGACGGCGCCCGTGTGGTACCTGGATGCGGACGGCGCGAAAATAGACCGACCCTTTGATAACCCCTTGCTGCATTGCTTGATGCTGACCGCGATCGTGGTCAGCGTCAGTGTGTTCGCGGTCGCTATCGCCTTGATCATCAACATCCGTCGCGCCTACGGCACGATCGAGGAAGACGAGATCTTGGCCCAGGAAGCTGACGACGCCGCCATCGCGGAGCCGGACACGCCATGATGTCGCAATTGCCTGCTCTGCTGGTGTTATTGCCGCTCATCGCTGGCGTCCTCTGCCTGCTCCTACCGGGACGCTTGCTGCCGTGGCTGCTAGCGCAGGTCACCACCGTCGGCGTGGTGGCGGTGGCGGTGGGTCTGTTGTGTCGGGTGCTTGATGAAGGCACCGTTACCTACGCCTTCGGAAACTGGCCCGCGCAATGGGGCATCGGCTATCGCATCGATTCCATCAACATTTTCGTTATCCTCATCGTCGCCGTGGTCGGTTGTATCGCGACGCTCTACGCCCGCCGCAGTGTCGAAGCCGAGATTCCCAATGATCGCCTGAATCTCTTCTACGGCATCTGGCTGCTGGCGATCCTTGGTCTCCTCGGCATCGCGGTTACGGGCGATGTTTTCAACGTGTACGTACTCATCGAAGTCAGTTCGCTGACGCTGTACGCGTTGATTGCGATGGGCAAAGGACGTGATCGTCGCGCGCTGACGGCCTCCCTGCGCTATCTCATCGTCGGCAGCATCGGTGCCAGTTTCATCCTGCTCGGCATCGGCTATCTGCTGATGGTCACCGGCACGCTCAACTTGGTCGATATGGCGCAGCGGCTGGCAGCGCTCAGCGAACCGGAACGCAATCGTACCGTCGTCGTGGCCTTCACCTTTTTGCTCGTCGGGATGTCGGTGAAGATGGCCCTGTGGCCGCTGCACATGTGGCTGCCCAATGCCTATGGCGCGGCTCCGTCAGCCGTCTCCGCCTTGGTTGCCGCAACGGCGACCAAGGTCGGCGTCTACATGGCGATCCGCTTTCTCTTCACATTGTTTGGACCGGATTTTACGTTTGCGGCCATCTCGACCGACGTGGGGGAATTTACCTTCACGTGTTCGGGCATCCTGCTGACCTTCGCCTGTTTGGCGGTGGTGATGACCGGTATTCAGGCGATCCGGGCACGGGAGTTGAAATGGGTGCTGGCGTATTCGTCGCTCGGTCAGATCGGCTACATGGTCATTGGGCTGGCGTTGGTGAATCAGGACGGTCTGACCGGTGGCATCGTGCATTTGTTTAATCATGCCCTGATCAAAGGTGGTCTGTTCATGGCGGCTGGCTGTGTGGTGTATCGCCTCGGGTCGCATCGTATCGGCGACCTCGCTGGCCTCGGCAAGCGCATGCCGGTCACGGCGGCGGCGATCCTCGTCGGCGGATTTGGTCTGATCGGGGTACCGCTGACCGCTGGCTTTATCAGCAAATGGTATTTGGTCGCGGGTGCCTTGGAGGCCGGACTGTGGCCGGTGGCCGTCGTGTTGCTCTTGGGCTCGCTGCTCGCTCTGGTCTATGTGTGGCGGATCGTCGAGCAGATGTATTTCCTGCCGCCGCCGGCGGCGACAACGGCTGTGGCAACAAGTGGCCGTGAAGCACCGTTATCGATGCTGGTGTGCACGTGGATCTTGATCGGTGGCAGCATCGTGGTCGGTATCTTCGCCACGCCGGTGATCAATCTGGCGAGTCACGCCGCCGATGAGGCCCTGCACGGTCATGCGATGCTGGTGACGCCAGCGCTGGGTCAGTCGCTGGCAGAACCACCAGCCGTACCGCCGGTCGCGCCGGTCAGCGTGGAGCCCACGCCATGACTCCGGCGGACACTGCGCTACTGGCGATGGCAATCCCGCTGATGGGTGCCATCGGCATTTTAATCTGCGGTCGTTGGCCGAATGTCCGGGAAGCGGTGACGTTGATCACCGCCCTGACCCTGGCTGGCGTCGTCGTCAGCATGATCCCCAGTATCCTGGCTCCCGACTTTTGGGCGGCGGGCATTCCCACCCGGACGTTAGTGGAAGTGCTGCCGGGTATTCCGTTGGCCTTCCAGGTCGAACCGTTGGGCATGGTCTATGCGCTGATCGCGAGCATTTTGTGGGTGCTCAATTCGCTCTACGCCATCGGCTATATGCGGGGCAATTCCGAAAAGCACCAGACGCGGTTCTATTTCTGGATTGCGGTCGCCATTGCCTGCGCAATGGGCGCGGCGTTTAGCGCCAACCTGTTCACGTTGTTCGTGTGCTATGAGGCCTTGTCGCTGTCGACCGTGCCGCTGGTCACGCACAAAGGTACGCCAGATGCCGTGCGCGCGGGACGCACGTATCTCGGCATTCTCGTCGCGACCTCAGTCGGTCTGCTGCTGTTCGCGATCATTGGGATTGCGGTGCTCACTGGCGGCAAGATCGATTTCCAGCCGGGCGGGGTCTTTCACGAGTACCTTGCTGGCGGGGGTTCGGTCGCCGTGGTTGGCCTGCTCTTTGGCATGAGCGTGTATGGCATCGGCAAAGCCGGTTTGATGCCGGTGCATCGGTGGCTGCCGGCAGCGATGGTCGCGCCGACGCCGGTGAGCGCCCTGCTGCATGCGGTGGCCGTCGTGAAGTGCGGGGTGTTTGCGGTGCTCAAGGTCACCATCTATACCTTCGGCCCCGAAACCCTCGGGAGTCTGGGCAATACCAGTTGGCTGGTGTGGGTGGCCTCGTTTACCATCTTGTGCGCGTCGGCTATCGCCGTGTTTCAGAACAACTTCAAGCGCCGCCTCGCCTATTCGACCATTTCGCAGTTGTCCTACATCGTACTGGCCGCCGGTCTGGCTGCGCAAGGCGGTATCGCGGGCAGCATGGCGGCTGCGGCCGGTGCACTACACATCATCGCGCACGCCTTCGGCAAGATCACCTTGTTCTTCGCCGCCGGTAACGTGTACACCGCCCATCATCTCACCGAGGTCTCGCAGTTGGATGGCATCGGACGACGCATGCCGATTACCTTCGGGGCGTTTACGATCGGCGCCTTGGCGATGATTGGGATTCCTCCCACCATCGGTTTCCTCAGCAAGTGGTCGTTGTTGTCAGCGGCCTGGGCGAGCGGCCACCACATTGCGGTGGTGGCACTGATCGGGAGTACCTTGCTCGGTTCCATCTACCTGCTCGAAATCGTTCATCGTGCCTTCTTCCGGGCACCGCCGGCTCCCGCTGCCGATGACCATCATGACCATCATGGGACAGTCCCCGATGCGCACGGGCACGATGAGCACCATGCCGACGAAGCGCCATGGCCCATGCGCATTGCCATCGCCTGCACGGCGGCGGCGACCGTGCTGCTCTTTCTGTTTCCGGGTGTTGCTTTGGCCATCGTGCAACAGTTGGCGGCAGGGGTGGTGACGCCATGACGCTGGGTTTCCCTCCTGGTCTCATCCTGATCGCCGCGGCAGTATTGCTGCCATTCTTGCGCGGTCGTGCTCACGATGCGGCGGCTCTGCTTGCGGCGATCGCGACGCTCGTGGTGACCGGAATCGGAGTTTTTGGCGATATCGGTACGCTGACGGTGAGCTTCGCGCCCGGCATCGAGTTGACCCTGCTGCAGGCGAATGCGCCGTCGCGCGTATTCGCGGCGATCTTCGCCATCGCCGCTTTAGCCGGAACCCTATTTGCGATCGGTCATGGTCGCCGCGCTGAATTGGCAGGAGCGCATCTCTACGCCGGTGCCGCTTTGTGTGCGGTGTTCGCGGGTGATCTGCTGACCTTGTTCTGCTGGTGGGAAATCATGGCGATCGGTTCGACCCTCGTGGTGTGGACCGGTGGGCAGCGCGACTCCGGCCCTGCCGGCTGGCGCTATGCCGGTTTGCATTTCGTCGGCGGTGCCCTGTTCTTGGCGGGCATTGCGGCGTGGGCGGCTGGTGGCGGCAGTTTGCTGTTGCCGGCCGATCCTTTGGCCAGTCCGTTGGTCGAGCAGTTCATCCGCCTCGATAGTGGCGCGGCGTGGCTGATATTGCTGGGTGTGCTGATCAATGCCGGCATGCCACCCTTAGGAGCTTGGCTCGCGGATGCCTATCCCGAGGCCACGCCGACCGGCGCGGTGTTCCTGTGCATGCTGCTGTTCCTGATGTGTCTGGTGGGGGGCAC